>NZ_DATCTO010000007.1 GCF_036567905.1 Candidatus Binatus sp. | reverse complement strand
CTTATGATTGGCGGGAAATTGGGGAGCAGGCCACACGGCTTCACCGTTTCCGTGGCTTCCTCCGCGTACTCAGAAAGCGGTAGAAAGCTCGGATTGGCCAGTCGGAACGCGGCGGCCCGCGCGCTCTTCACATCCCACTGTTCGACATTGGGCCATCGCAAGGTGAGCATTGGAGTTTCGAGCGGTTTAAAATTCGTGATCTTGTGAAGAACTGCATCCAACCTACGCGATGAGGCAAATAAATCGGACTGCGCCTGCTCCACCAAGTTTTGCGCTTCGCGCCATCGCGCGACAATGGCCTCCTGGTCGGGGAGCGGCGGGATAGGGATTTCGACAGCCTCCAAGCTGCTTGGCTCAACCCGCTTCCGTCCACTAGTACCGCTTACCATTCCATTGATGATCCTTCGGAAATGTTCAGTGCGGAAGACAAGTTGGATATATTCCGGAAGGGCGACATTTTTCTTGATCCGATAAACGGGAAATTCGCTGGTAACGGTGGCTACGGGGATTTGGGGAGGAAGGATGCCGATGGCACCGTTCCGTACGTCTATTTTGGAGTAGATTATGTCTCCAGCATGGGCGAAAAAGAGCGCTCCCTTAAAGTCCACCTTCCCACGTAAATCCCTTGGTTCAATTTCGCCGCTGAACCGCAGACTGAGAAAATGTTCCGGTTTTGGTTCGAAGGTCCTTTTGTCTACAGGCTCGTATCTGCGCTCCAATGCTGACGCGAGAGTCTTGATGGCATCTGGAGGCCATTGCCACGATGAACCTCTCTGTGACGCCACGCTCCAGCGGTCAAAATCTTTCCACCAGACGGCAAAAGCCCGGCATGTGCCCGTGCTCGCCTGTGTCATTGCGTGGCCTCCGCGAGAAAGAACGCATGCGGATCGCTCCGAAACTCCCGATATAGCTCTAGACAAGTCTTGCCGAGACCCGGCGGTTGGCGGTCGTTCGGGAAGAGTTCGTTCTGGTCGGTATCGCCTGTGGCGGTGATGCCGACTTTCTCCGCCTCGTAAAGAAATATGCTATATGGGAATCGCTCTTTGAGCAGGGCGCGAGTCTCGGTAACGATAGTTTCGGCCATGCGCTTCTGATATTCCGCCCGTTCCTTTTGGAGGGCCTTTCGTTTCTCGACATCTTGCGCTTTTATGGCTGCCGCAATCGCCATTTCAAGCCGGGTGATCTCCGTTGCGACATCGGCGGCGTGCTTGGCCTCTATCTCCCCGCCGACTTTGTGCTGCTTGGCGTCAAAGTCAGTTTGCTCCTTGATCGTGAACTTTTGTACAAAGAGCAAAGACGCCTTCACGCTTGCCCCGGACGAAATGAATGTTTCCTGCGGCAGGCTGACAACGGCTCGGATGAACGCACGGTTTTCGCAGAACTCGCGGACGTAAGCCAGGGATGGATTGTTTAAGATACCTTCCGGCAGAACAATGCCGAGGCGACCGCCGGGTTTGAGCAGAGAGAGGCAACGCTCGATGAAGAGTATTTCCGTCCTGATTTTGCTTTTCCCTCCCTTCGGCAAATCGAACAGGCTAGCAATCGGCTTGTTTACGGCGGCACGGACACGGGCAATCGCGTTGGTGTAGAGGTCGCCGTAGTCGTTCTCGTACTGCTTGGCGGCTTCGCGGCTGACAAGCGCGTCGGATTCATGGACTACGTCCGAAGGCTCAACATTCGCGCCAAACGGTGGGTTGGTGAGAATGATGTCGAAGCGGCCTTCAAAGATGCCGTTCACGTTGAGGAAGCCGTCGTGGTGATGAACGCCACCGTGCCCGTCGCCGTGCATAATCATGTTCATCTTGCTCGTGCGGGCCATGCGGTCGTTGGCGTCGGTACCAAAGATGCAGCGGTTGGCGAGCTTCCAGAGACGCGAGTCGCGCTTGTCCTGGGCGAGGGTAGCGCGGATCTCCGCGAACTTATCACGAAGCGCTTCGGCTTTTTTGACTTCGGAGAGCTTCTTCTGTTCCAACTCGGCCTTAAACGACTGATACTGTTTGTCGGCGCCTGCTAGGATCTGCTCGCGTACAATTTCAAAGAAGCGAATGAGGAAGCCACCGGAACCGCTGGCTGGGTCGCAAATGATGTCGCCCTCCTTCGGCTCGACCATGCGAACCATGAATTCAACGATGGTGCGCGGGGTGAAAAATTGCCCGATCTCGCCGCGAAACGTGCGGCCTAGGAAACGCTCAAAGGCGATGCCTTTGATGTCCTCGCTGGTGTCGGAAAGGTTGTAGCGCTCCAAGAGCTTTACGATCTCCCGGCCTGTCGCGGGTCTGAGGCGGATTTCCTCGTCATCCTCAAAAATTTCGTCGTCTTTGTAAATCTTCTTGGTTCTCTTAAAAAGTTCGCCAAGTGGGTCATCCGTCAATCGCTGTGAATCAAGAAATTCGACGGTGAATAGATTGTTTCGCTCACGTCGTTGCCTCATCTCGCGCTCGACGGCAACTTTCACGAAAAGGATCTTTGCGATTTCGTCGAATGCGGCGGCAGGGTCGAGCTTCTCGCGGTTGCGAATGACGTTGTGACACTGGTGGAGAAGGTTAGCGAATTCGTCTTCTTTGAACGTTTTAAGCTTGGAGATGAGATCTTCGATCTCTCTGTCGCTAGCGTCGGCATGAGGAACATTGCTGATTTCCTCCAGCGACTTCGGCATCTGGTTATGAAGCACGCGCCAGAACTTGGTCTCACGGCTATTGTGCGTCACGAAGAACCGGGCACCCGTTAGCCGAGAGTAGTTGTCGCCTTGGCCGTAATCGGCGGGCTTGATGGTGACGTTGTCTGACTTGCACTCGACGATGATGAGAGGGGTTCGTGAATCCGATTTGTCCTTCGCAGTTCGCCAAATGACGAAGTCAGCGCGGGAGTTACCAGAACCGCGACCCGTAACTTCGCGTTCCTCGTCCATCTGGTCGAGGTTGAACCCGTATTCGTTGACGAGGGTGCAGAGGTATTCCTGCCGAACCGTTTCTTCCGGCGTTTCGACGAGCCACTTCTTACGGATGTGGCTCCAGATCGTGCCTTTCTCGCGGCGGACCTTCAGTTGGTCCGCCGTGCCGGGTTGTTTGATTACGACTTGACTCATGGTGTTTCGGCCCCTTTGCATGCCCGGTCTCTTGCTCATCGGTTGCTCAATGCACCACGAAACGCCATGAAGGGACAAATGGCAAGGCGGCGGGGGCGGGCATTAGCGTGGTTTGACTGGGGGGCGGGGCGCTGTTAGAAACTTTTACGTTCCTCGGCTGTATTCCCGGGCGACCTCGTGTGTTTTCGGATTCAACCGATGCATCAACGAATGCGTGGAGTTTAGGCTTTGAAGATTCTAGTACCAATCAAGCGAGTTCCCGATCCCGCCACCACCATCCGCGTCCTCCCCGACGGCAGCGGCATCGCCACCGACAACGTCAAATGGGTCATCAACCCGTTTTGCGAAATCGCGATCGAAGAAGCGCTCCGCATCAAGGAGAAACAGACCGGCGAGGTCGTGTTGGTCTCGGTGGGCCAGTCCACCTGGCAGGAGCAATTGCGCACCGGGCTGGCGATGGGCGCCGACCGCGCAATCCTGGTCAAGACCGACGCCGCGCTCGACTCGCTCGCAATCGCCAGACTCATCGCGAAAATTGCCGGCGACGAGAAGCCCGAGCTGATCATAATGGGCAAGCAGGCGATCGACGACGACGCGAACCAGGTCGGGCAGATGGTGGCCGAGCTGCTGGGATGGCCGCAGGCGACCTTTGCATCCAAGGTTGAGATTGCGGCCGACAAGGTCTCGGTGGTGCGCGAAGTTGACGGCGGTCTGGAGACAATCGCGTTCAAAATCCCCGCCGTCATCACCGCCGATCTGCGCCTCAACGAGCCGCGCTACGCCTCGCTGCCTGGAATCATGAAGGCGCGCAAGAAAGAACTCAAAGAGATTGCGGCCGACAGCCTCGGCGTCGATCTCGCGCCCAAGCTCAAGATAAAGACGCTCGCCGCTCCGCCCAAGCGCCAGGGCGGGCGCAAGGTCGCGTCGGCGCAGGAGCTGGTGTCGATGCTTCACACCGAAGCAAAGGTTATTTGAACCCGACTTTTACGATCGCGGACGCCGGAGTGAATTGACATGGGTGACGTTCTGATTTTCGCGGAGCATCAGGGGGGACATTTCCCCAAGGCCACGCTGACCGCCGTTCATGCGGGGCTTGAGCTGGCGAAAAAGCGCGGCGGCAAAGCTATCGCGGTCGTGGCGGGCGACGCGCCGGAGGCGGCCGCGGGCGAAATCGCCAAGTACGGCGTCGCCAAGGTGATCGCGCTGGCGCATCCCGCGTTGAAGAACTATCTCGCCGACGCGCACGCGCAGGCGCTTGCCGTATTGGCGAAAAAGGAAGGCGCGGAATTTATAATCGCGACGGCAACCGCGATGGGCAAGGACCTGTTTCCGCGGCTGGCCGCCCGCCTCGGCGCCGGGATGGCGTCGGAAATCACCGCAATCAACGACGACCAGAGCTTCGTGCGCCCCACCTACGCGGGCAACGTGATGGCGACGGTCGAAATCGACGGACCGATCAAAGTATTGACGGTGCGCGGCACCGCATTCGACGCCGCCAAGCCGGGCGGCGCCGCCGCGCCGGTCGAAAAGCAAAATGCCGAAATCGACGCAGGCGCTCTCAAGATGGAATTCGTTTCGTTCAACGCGACCAAGAGCGATCGCCCGCAACTCACCGAGGCGCGCATAATCGTTTCGGGTGGGCGCGGCCTCAAGGCGGGCGAAAACTTCAAGACCGTGCTCGAGCCGCTGGTCGACGAGCTGGGCGCCGCGATGGGCGCGTCGCGCGCGGCGGTGGATGCGGGCTTCGTGCCCAACGACCTGCAAGTCGGACAGACGGGCAAGGTGGTTGCGCCCGAACTTTACATCGCAGTCGGAATTTCAGGCGCGATACAGCATCTGGCCGGGATGAAAGACTCGAAGGTGATCTGCGCGATCAACAAGGACGAAGAGGCGCCGATTTTCGCGGTCGCCGACTATGGCCTGGTCGCCGACCTGTTCAAAGCGGTGCCCGAGATGACCGAGGAAATCAAAAAGCTCAAGCATTCGTAGTCCGCGCGCGTGGCAGGAAGCGTTTCGATGCCCGAACTGCAGCACAAATTCGTCAGCAGCAACGGCATCCGGATGCATTATGTCGAGCAGGGCGCGGGTCCGCTGATCGTGCTGTGCCACGGATGGCCCGAATCGTGGTACTCGTGGCGCCATCAGATTCCCGCGCTCGCGGCGGCGGGCTTCCGCGTCGTCGCGCCCGATCAGCGCGGCTACGGGCAGACCGACGCGCCCGAGCCGATCGAGTCGTACAACATTCTGAACCTGGCCGGCGATATCGTCGGGCTGGTCAACAGCCTCGGCGTCGAGACCGCGGTGATCGCCGGCCATGATTGGGGCGCGCCGGTGGCGTGGAACTCGGCGCTGTTGCGCCCCGACATCTTTCGCGCGATCGCACTGCTCAGCGTTCCTTATTTTCCGCGCACTCCCATGCGTCCGACCGACGCGATGAAGGCGATGGCCGGCGACCAGAATTTCTACCAGCTTTATTTTCAGGAGCCGGGCAAGGTCGAGAAGGAACTCGACGCCGATCCGCGCCGCTCGATGGCGATGATCCTCTACTCGGCGTCGGGCGATGTGCCGCGGACGGGCGAGTTCTCGTTCCTGTTTCCCAGGACGAAAAAGTTTATCGAGATGGGCGTCGTGCCGGAGAAGCTGCCGGCGTGGCTGACGGAAGCCGACCTGAATTTTTTTGCCGGCGAGTTCAAGCGGGCAGGCTTTCGCGGCGGTGTCAACTGGTATCGCAATATCGATCGCAACTGGGAGCTGACGCCCTTCCTCGACGGCGCCAAGCTGCGCCAGCCCGCCGTGTTCGCCGCCGGTGAGCATGACGTGGTCGGCAAGATGATTCCTGGCGGGTACGGGATGGCGGGTGCGTTCACTCCGAATCTAAAAAGGAAAGTGATAATCCCCGGCGCCGGTCATTGGGTGCAGCAGGAACGTCCCAAAGAGATCACCGAGATCCTGATCGAGTTTTTGAAGGGAATTTAATTATAGCGAAACCCGCCGTGGGTTCCGCACCTCCCTGGGCAGGGGTGACCCCTGCACCTGATGTTAAGATGCGGGCCTTCGTCCCTGTTAGAACGGGTTAAGGGGGCGGAGGTTGTTCCCCGTCTGAGATTACCTCGCCCGTTATTTCACGGGAGAGGTAGATCAGAGGGAGCGGGATTAGGCGATCGTGCCGGAGGCGCGCAGGCGTTTTAGATCGGCGGGCGTGTAGCCGTGGGCGGCCAGGACTTCGTCGGTGTGCTCGCCGACCAGCGGCGGGCGCGTAATCCTGCCCGGCGTTGCCTCGAGCTTGGCGGCCAGCCCGGTGGTCAGGTACTCGCCGAGTTCGGGATGCGGCATCCGCAGCAGCATCGCGCGCGCGGCGGTCTGCGGATGCTTGAACATTTCCTCGATGGTGAGAATCGGCCCCGACGGGATGCCCTGTTGATTGAACAATTGGATCCAATGCTCGGCGGGATGCGGGGCGAGCGCGCGATTTATTTCCAGGGTCAACGCGGCGCGATTTTTCAGCCGCTGCCCGCTGCTCTTGAATCGATCGTCGGCAGCGAGTTCCGGCCGTCCAATTGCGGCGACCAGGTTTTGCCACATCGTCTCGTTGCCGCAGGCGATGTTGAACGGCCGATCCGACGCCTCGAACGTGCCATACGGCGACACCAGCGGATGATGGTTGCCGGCGGGCGCGGGAGTCTTGCCGGTTTCAAAATAAATTCCCGCCGACCAGGTCAGGATGCTGACGATGGATTCGAGCAGCGAAGTCTCGACGCGCTGGCCGCGGCCGTCGCGGTGGCGCGCCTCGAGTGCGAGCAGGATGCCTTGCGCAGAAAAAATTCCGCCGAGCAGATCGCAGATGGCGATGCCGACGCGGGTCGGCCCGCTCTCGACGGTTCCGGTCACGCTCATCAGGCCCGACATCCCCTGCGCGATCTGATCGAAGCCGGGGAAATCGCGCAGCGGCCCGGTCGAGCCGAAGCCCGAGATGGAACAGGTGATGATGCGCGGATTGCGCATCGCGAGCGTTTCGTAGTCCAGTTCGAGCGCTTGCATGACGCCGGGCCGGAAGTTGTCCACGACCACGTCGGCGGCGTCGATCAGGCGCATCAGGATTTCGCGCCCTTGGGGTTTTTTGATGGCGACTCTTAAACTTTTCTTGGATCGATTGGCGGAGAGAAAGAAGTAGTTGTCGGGACCCTGGCTGGCGCCCAGCTCGCCGCGCGGATTTTCGACCGGTTCGATCTTGAAAATCTCGGCGCCGTAATCGCCGAGGATTTGGGTGCAGAACGGACCGGCGAAATACCTGGTCAGATCGACAACTTTTATTCCCGCCAGGGGCGGCGGCTGCTGTTCGGCCATGGTGGCAAACCTACTGGAAACTTCCGCGGCGGAGTTACGTCTAAGAGGCGATGGTCCGTATTTCGCTTTTCGTTTTCCGTTTTTCGTTTTTCATTGGAAACCGGGGGACAACGGGATAATAATTGAGCACTAGCCATGAAATTGTCCAGCATCAAAAATAGCGCGTGGATGCTTGCGATCGCCGCGATCATCGTAGTCACAGGCGTCTGGTATTTCCTTGGCCGAAGTTCGTCCGGGACAAGAATTGTTACCGCTGCGGTCACAGAAGGGCCGATCGTGCGCTCGATCACGGCGACTGGAACGGTCAATCCGGTCATCACGGTGCAGCTCGGCACTTACGTGTCGGGACCGATCATCGCAATTTATAAAGACTACAATGCGCCGGTGACGAAGGGGCAGCTAATCGCGAAAATTGACCCGAGCACTTACCAGGTGACGGTCGATATTGCGCGTGCGACGCTGGCGAACTCGATCGCGCAACTGGGCAAGGACCAAGCCGACCTCGACTACAAGAAAGTCACCTACAATCGCAACCTGGAGCTGTACAAGGCCGACGCGGTCTCGAAGGACGCGCTGGATTCGGCGTACAGCGCATGGCAGATGGATGTCGCGCAGATCAAGCTCGATCACGCCAATATCCAGCAGCAGACGGCCAACGTGAAAGCGGCCGAGGTCAACCTGAATTACACCAATATCGTGTCGCCGGTTGACGGCACGGTGGTCTCGCGCAACGTGGACGTGGGCCAGACGGTGGCGGCGAGCTTTCAGACGCCGACGCTGTTTCTGATCGCGAAGGACCTGACCAAGATGCAGGTGGACTCCAACGTCAGCGAGTCCGATATCGGCTACGTGCGCCAAGGGCAGAAGGCGACGTTTCGGGTGGACGCGTTTCCCGACCGCGATTTCGAGGGCGTGGTCGCCCAGGTTCGGCAGGCGCCGATCACGGTTCAGAACGTGGTGACCTACGACGTAGTGGTGAGCGTGGAAAATCCCGAGCTGCTGCTGAAGCCCGGGATGACGGCGAATGTGACCGTCGTGACCGCGTCAAAAGCCAAGGCGGTGCGCGTTCCGGTTGACGCGCTGCGCTTTGCGCCGCCCGGAGAACCGCCGGCGAATTCCGCGGCGCTTGACGGAGCGCCCGGCCAACAGACTCGAGTCTGGGTTCTCGCGGATGGCAAAGTCACACCGGTCACGATCACCACCGGGCTCAGCGACGGAACCTGGGTCGAAGTCGCCGAGGGCGACCTGCACGCGGGCGATCGCGTGGTGACGGACGAAGTTCACAGCGCGGGTTCATCTTCGTCGCACGGCGGCGGCGGAATAACCGGGATGATGCACATGCCCCACTAGGCGCGCGGTTATCCGATGAGAAGCGTGATTGAACTGGTCGGTATGACCAAGACCTACGTGCTTGGCGAGGTCGAGGTTAACGCGCTGCGCGGCGTCAACCTGAAGATCGAGCGGGGCGAGTTCGTCGCGGTGATGGGTGCGTCGGGCTCGGGCAAATCGACGCTGATGAACATGCTGGGATGCCTGGACCGTCCCACCAGCGGCCGCTACCTGCTGGAGGGCGAGGACGTCGCGCAACTGAACGAGTCGGAGCTGGCGACGATCCGCAGCCGTCGAATCGGGTTCGTCTTTCAGAACTTCAACCTGCTGTCGCGGACCTCGGCGCTGGAGAACATCGAGCTGCCGCTGTTCTATTCGGCGTGGACCGCGGACGGAGAGAGTCGCGCCGCCGACCTGGTGAAACTGGTGGGGCTGGCGGGCCGTGAGCAGAGCCATCCGAATCAACTCTCGGGCGGGCAGCAGCAACGCGTGGCGATCGCGCGCGCGCTGGTCAATCGCCCGTCGATCCTGCTCGCCGACGAGCCGACCGGCAATCTCGACTCGACCAACTCGGCCGAGATAATGGAGGTGCTCACCAAGCTCAATCGCGAACAGGGCCTCACGGTGATCGTGGTGACGCACGATCCGGAGATGGCGGCCTATGCGGACCGGGTCGTCACGTTTCGCGACGGCGCGATCATCTCGGATACGCGAAAAGACGGCGCTGGCGCGCGTGCTGGCGCCGGCGGCAACGCGGCTGTGCCGGCC
>NZ_DATCTO010000006.1 GCF_036567905.1 Candidatus Binatus sp. | reverse complement strand
GCAGGGCTGTGCCCTGCGAATTAATACTGGCCCGTCGTGCCAACGACCGCCCGCCGTTGGCGGGCGCTGCCCCTGTCAACGGGTCTTAATACTGCGCTGCCGTCGCCACGGCCAGGGGAGAGGTTCAACGCTCGCTCGACCGTCCCGCCCGCGATCACGCTCCCACCCTCGCTCAATCCGTGCGCGCCAAGCTAAGATGTCCCGACGCGACTGTGCCGGTACTCGCTTCACACACGTTTCTCGAAGATCTCGCGATGGTGCTATGCGTCGCGGCGATCACCACCATCATTTTTCAGAAAATCCGCCAGCCCGTCGTAGTCGGCTATCTGATCGCCGGCTTGATCGTCGGTCCTAACCTCCCGATTCCTCTGCTCGCCGACTCCGACCGTATCCATACGCTCTCCGAACTCGGCGTGATCCTGCTGATGTTCGCGCTCGGATTGGAGTTCAGCGTGCGCAAGCTGATTCGCCTCGGTCCGACCTCGGGCTTTATCACCGCGCTCCAGGTCGGCTTCATGATCTGGCTCGGTTACGTATGCGGGCGCGCGCTCGGCTGGACCCCGCTGGAGAGCATCTTCACCGGCGCGCTGCTTTCAATTTCGAGCACGACCATCGTTGCCAAGGCCTACGAAGAGACTCCGGTCTCCGAGCCGCTGCGCGAACTCGTGTTCGGCGTTTTGCTCGCCGAAGATCTCACCGCCGTGGTCGAGCTCGCGATTCTGACCACGCTGGCGTCGGGCGCGAGCGTGTCGGCGTCGCTGATGACGGTCACGATCGCGCGCCTGATATTGTTCCTGGTGGCATTGGTCGGCGTCGGATTCATCGTGGTGCCGCCTTTCGTGCGACTGGTGGTGCGGATGGGCCGGCCCGAAACAACTTTGGTCGCCGTCGTCGGCATTTGTTTCGCCTTCGCGATCCTCGCCGAGCACGCCGGCTATTCGGTCGCGCTCGGCGCTTTCCTGGCGGGCTCCCTGGTAGCGGAGTCCGGACAATCCGCGCAGATAGAACATCTGGTCGCGCCGCTGCGCGACATATTCGGCGCGGTGTTCTTCGTTTCCGTCGGCATGATGATCGATCCCGCGCTGATAGCGCAGCACTGGCCCGCGCTGATCGTGCTGACCGCCGCGGTGCTCGGCGGGAAGATATTCGGAGTGACGTTGGCCTCGGTCTTGAGCGGCGTCGGCATCAAAACCTCGATCGAAGCCGGCATGAGCCTGTCGCAGATCGGCGAGTTTTCGTTCATCATCGCCGGCGCGGGGCTGAAGACGGGCGCCACCCGCGATTTTCTCTACACGCTTGCGGTCGCGGTCTGTGCAATCACCACCTTCCTGACGCCCTACATGATTCGTAGCTCGGTTCCGGTCGCCGAATTCGTTTCCGGGCGGCTGCCGCGCCCGCTCAAGCTGCTCGAGGCGCTCTACGACTCGTGGTTCGAGCGCATACGCAATGCGGGACAGCCGGCCAGGGACGCCAATTCGATCGGATGGCCGACCACGGCGATCGTGTCGAGCGCGGTTTTGATTGGCGCGATTCTGATCGTCAACGAACTCGATCCGCTCGACGTGACTTCCACGGTCGCCAGCCTCGAACATTTCTCGTATTTCTCCGCCGGCCTGTACGTGGACCTGTTCGCACTGCTGTTATGCGCCGCGCCCGCGGCCGCGATGTATTTCGCGTCGCGCCGGCTGGCGACGGCGCTCGTGTCGCGCGCCTTCGCCGAACTTCCCCCGCGTGGCGCCATCGCGGTGAAGGCGTTGATCGAATTGCTGCAGATCACGATTCTGCTGGTCGCCGCGGTGCCGCTGCTCGCGATCGTTCAGCCGTTCATGGCGCCGGTTGAAGGGATCGGAATCATCGTGATCACGATCGCGCTGATGATAGTCGTCGTGACCCGAAGCGCGCGCCAGATGCAGGGGCAGATTCGCAATGCTGCGCGGCTGATCGCCACCGCGCTCCGAGGCACTCGCGCCGGCGCCGAAGGCGAGTCATACGAGGTCCCCGGCATCGGGATGATTACGCCGGTCCTCGTGAGGCCCGACAGCGACGGAGTCGGCAGAAGTCTGGCCGAGCTGGATATGCACACCAACAGCGGCGCCGTGGTGGTCGCTATAGGCCGAGGCGATGCGGAAGTCGTCGCGGCGACCGGCGAGGAAATTCTGCGGCCGGGCGACATCCTGGAACTGGCCGGCTCGAGCGCCGCAGTCGCCGCCGCCCGGCGCCTGCTCGAGCAGGGGTGACTCCAGCGAATTAATACTGGCCCGTCGTGCCAACGA
>NZ_DATCTO010000005.1 GCF_036567905.1 Candidatus Binatus sp. | reverse complement strand
GCCCCAACACCTTCGCGCAGTTGAGCGCGCACGCGCGTCGCGCGCTCAAGCGGATGCGCCGCAGACCCTCCCTGGTCATGGCCTTCTGGCAGCAGGCCGACCTCTTCCCCTTGTAAGTATATTATGCGAAGCTCAATAGGTCATCCTCAACCCCGGCCTCCCACTCCTTCCCGCCGCCGCTGGAAACAGCGTGTGAACAAAACCGGCCTGGAACCTTGAGCAGGGAGCCCGTCGGGTCTATAGCGGTGCTGGAATCGGAGAGTCAAAAGGGAAACTTCCAGCTCAAGAAACACGACACGAGCACGGAAGACAAAGAATCGTGTTTTGCCCGACTTACGGCGATAAACCCTAGGAGGGTACTAGATTCTGCGGCGAATGCGGAAAGGCCGTGGCCAGCGTGGGCTCTGCAAAGGCCCTCTTAGCGAGGCACAAAAGCATGGGGAGAATGGGGAACGGCTATGGAAGCGAGTTTCATCTGCTTAGGTTCATGGGACGGCATCGCCACTATCTCGATGATCTTGTTCTCAACCTGGTAAGGGCAAAGAGCATCGATTGGATCGATTTTCCATTCGACAAATCCACGCCGTCGAAGGACGCTGAATGGAAAGGAATCTCATTCCTGAAAGCGAACTCTCGACTTGAGCGGGCTTGGGAAGATTTCTGGCCGACAGGGCGTGGCATTCACAACTGGGACGCGATTGCGAAGCTGGATTTCGGATCGTCTAGCGAGGAATGGCTCCTGGTCGAAGCGAAGGCCAATCTCGAGGAGATCAAGTCGTCCTGTGGGGCAAGGGACGGGTTAGCCAAGATCAAGACGGCTTTTGCCGATGTAAAGAGTGCGTTAGGGGTTGTGTCCGATCGGGATTGGCTGAGCCCCTACTATCAATATTGTAACCGCGTCGCGGCTCTCCATTTTCTCAATGCGAACGGAGTTCGTTCGCACCTCCTGTTCATCTACTTCTGTGGAGACTTGTGGAAGAGGAGTGGCGCCCAACCCACGTGTCCGAAAACAGAATCTGACTGGCAGCCGGCTCTTAGGGATCAAGCGCAGCACGTTGGATTGCCGCCGCGGCACCCGCTGGCTGAGCGAATTCACTCGCTTTACCCGCCAGTCTGTGTTTCTTCAGATCCGAAAGAAACTTCCAAACTGTCGGTGACCCGATGACCTTCGCGTGCCGATGCTCGAAATCTGGCAGAATTAGGGAGGAAGTTGAGACGGCGCTAGTCGGGTTTGCCGAACTTGCGATGGAAGCATGCCGACAGGTGGGCTGCCTTGCGGGCTTTGCTGAGGGACCGGCCGGCTATGCGGGGGCGGGATTGGCCCGAGCCCTGTGGCCTTTAGGAGAGCTTCGCGTAAGTAACGGCGCCAGCGTTCTGGGCAAAGGCAGAACCCTGAATCGCGCGCCCGTAGGCACGGGTAACCAGTGTTAAGACCCGTTGGCACGGGAGGCCAGTATTAAGAAGGGGAAACAGGGCGCGCTATAATAGGACCCTCACCTTCGTCCTCTCCCTAACAGGGAGAGGAAAAATAGAGACGCGATCAGGTTACGCAAAGCTCGCCTTCAGGGCTTTAGCAGGACCTTCAGTACGTTGTCTTTGCGGGCGCTGAAAATTTCGTAGCCTTTGGCGGCGTCGCCCAGCGGCATCACGTGGCTTATCAGCGGGCGCGGGTCGATCGCGCCGGTTTCCATCAGGCGCGCGAGTTCCGGGATGTGCGCGTTGATGTTGGCGAGGCCGATTCGGAACGTGAGATCGCGCGCGAACGCATAGCCGATCGGAAAATTGAACGAAGGCGCGCCGAACACGCCGATTACCGACACTGTTCCGCCACCGCGCGCCGCCATTATCGCGGCCGTCAGCGCGCTTTCGTTGCCGACCGCCTCGATCGTCACGTCGGCGCCGCGCCCTTGCGTGCGATCGAGGATCGTCTGAGGCGCCTTTTCAGTATCCACAGCTAACGCGCCGAGCTTGCGCGCCGCCTCCAAGCGGTACGGGATGCTATCGACGGCGATCACTTCGGCGGGTCCGAACAGCTTCGCGCTCATCACGGCGCACAGACCCACCGGGCCGCATCCGAAAATCGCCACCGTGTCGCCCGGCCGGATATTGCCGTTGAGCGCGCCGAAAAAACCGGTCGGCAGGATATCGGCGAGAAAGACCGCGGCGTCATCGTCGATCGCGTCGGGCAGCCGATAGCACGTGTAATCCGCCATCGGCACCCGCACCGCCTCGGATTGCTCGCCGCCCAGCGATCCGAGTTTGCCGGCAAAATTCGCGCCGTAGCCGAAGGTAGCCGATCCGGTTTCGGCGCATTGCGACGGCTGCCCGCGCCGGCAGAAGTAGCATCGTCCGCAGGCAGGCACGGCCGAGACCACGACCCGATCGCCCTTCTTCAGCCGATCGACGCCGGCGCCCACTTCCTCGATCACGCCGACGCCCTCATGGCCGAGCACGAAGCCGGGCACGATGGGCAGAGCGCCTTCATAGAAGTGCAGGTCGGAGCCGCAGATTCCCGCGCGGGTGATTCGCACCAGCGCGTCGGTGGGAGTCTTGAGCGCGGGGTCATCGACGCGCTCGACACGCACGTCGTGGGGTCCGTGGAAAACAGTTCCCTTCATCTGCAATTCCTTTTTCCTGGTGGCGATCTTTCGGGATAATGGCACAGACGGGCGCGGGTTTGCACAGGCGGCGAAGGCCGTGGTAGTCCCAGAGTCTGTCCATCGCACCCGGGAGGCTCATATGATTCAGAATATCAAGAAAATTCTCACCCCAATCGACTTTTCGGCAGACTCGATGGAAGCGATGCGCGGCGCGATGGAACTGGCGAAAGACCTCGGCGCCGAAGAAGTTCACCTGATGCACGTGATCGCGCCGCAGCAAAGTTTCATCCCGTCCACGATCGAGCAGAACCGCGAGCTGGCGCGGGAAGGCGCGATGCTCGAGCAGGTGGAAGAGGAACTCGCGCGCATCAAGAAGGACGAGCTCGGCGATTCAAAGAAGGTCTTTACGTTTGCCGTGGTCGGCCCTCCGGTTCAGAAACTTATCGAATACGCGATAGCGCAGGAGATCGACCTGATCATGGTTGCTACGCACGGACGCAGCGGCGGCGAGCATATTCTGATCGGCAGCGTCACCGAGAAGCTGGTGCGCAACGCGCCGTGCTCGGTGCTGGTCTTCCGGCCGCGCAAGCGGTAGGGGTGACGGCGGAGCGTTCGACGGGAGGACTTGATTGAATGCGGAACCCACCGTGGGTTCCGCCCCTCCTTGGGCAGGGCTGAGCCCTGCACCCAGTAGTGAGAAGACGCGAAAATCTGCGCAGCGCATCTTTTCGCGACTATGCGATAGATGAACCGGCG
>NZ_DATCTO010000004.1 GCF_036567905.1 Candidatus Binatus sp. | reverse complement strand
GGTCTTTGCCCCGGCCTCGTGTTCGCGCAGCACCCCGATGATCTGCTCCTCGCTGAAGCGACTCCCTTTCATTGTCCGTCTCCTTTTCAGGCGACGGACTCTACCTCATTTCGGCTGAGTTTTCGGGGTGCAGGCCACGGTACGCAACGCGGCCTCTCCCTGACAAGAGAGGTAAAGAAAAGATCGGGGGTCCCTCGGCTGTACTCGGGATGACACAAAAGAAGCAGATGCGGCGCAGAACCCTCACCTGGCGTCCGCGTTGCGGCCGGCTGCCGTGTGGCCGTGGCAGGTCCCGTGAAATAACGGGCGAAGTAAGATTCGAGAAATGGGTCTTGTGCGGAGGGGCAGCGGGCTGCCAATTTTATTTTGATGTGCACGCTGGCGATTTACTTTCAGGCGACACGCAAATTTCCGGTGGTGATCGCCGCGAATCGCGATGAATTCCTTGACCGCCCCGCCGGCGACCCGACCACCCTGCTGGAAAGCCCGCACGTAGTCGGCGGCAAAGATCTCAAGGCGGGCGGCACCTGGCTCGGAATCAGCGAGTACGGAATTGTCGCGGGGCTGCTGAATCGGCGCGCCGGCAATGGCGGCAATCCGCAGGCGCGATCGCGCGGGTGGCTGTGCCTGGACGCTCTGCGGCGCCGGACCGCGGCGGAGGCGGCGGAGTTCGCCGCCCGCGAGCGCGGCTCCGACTACAATCCATTCAACCTGCTGATGGTGTCGCGGACCGAGGGGTTCGTCGCTTACAACCGCGGCGCCTCGATCGAAGTTGTCGCACTCAAGCCCGGGCTGCATCTGCTGACCAATCTCGACGTGGATGATTTCGAATGCCCGAAAATAAGCGCGTCGTACGACAAGTTCGCGGAACTGGGCAATCGCGCCGATTTCCAGCGCGATCCGATCGGACAGCGCGCCGCGCTGGCAGCGTTGCTGGCCGACCACAATACGCAGCTCGATCCGCGCATCGGCGCCGCCGCGGTCGGCACCGCCGCAGGCGGACGGTCCAACGCGCTGTGTTTGCACCTCGATAATTACGGCACGCGGTCGTCGAGTTTGATCTTCATGCGCGGCGACAGGCCTGAAATCACTCACTACTTCGCGCCGGGGCCGCCGTGCCGAACGGCGTATGGTCTGGCAATAGTGCCGCGCGCTCCGAGCGCGGCTCAGGGACCAAAGTAAGCGGCGATGCCCGCCAGCACAAAGCATCCGATCGCGATCAGCGCCGAGGCGAGAAAAATCGACGCAAGAAACGGCGGCTCGAACAGGAAAAACAGGATGAAGCCCGCGGCTATCGCGACGACGCTCGCGATTATCGCGAAGACCATGCTCACCGTGCGCAATTGCGCCATCGCGAATCTCCCCGCAGGCTGCGGCCGTGAATCAAAACAATTCCCTTGACGCCGAGGCGCCTGCGAGTATACGCGGTGGGTTCATCGAACACGTTGCCGTCGGCGGACGGGGACCGATTGGGAGTTTTGAATTGATGCACATTTGCCATCCAAGCTCGCGCCGAAACCCGATTGCCTGTCTAATTGTCGCGATCGGCATCGCTTTCGTTGCCGCAACCGCCCGTCCAATCCGCGCGCAACTGGGGCAGTCAGCGCTCGGCTGGCAGCAACGCTTCCTCGGCATCATTCCGCTGGTCAAGCCCGATCCGAAAGACCCGGTGGTGGTCACCGTCAACGGCGCCCCGATTACGGCGGCGGAAATCGCCGACTACGCGAAGACCGAAGGGCGGATGATCAACGCAACCAGCACCGAAGAATCCAAGGCGGTGTTTCGCGATGCGGGCGAAAACCTGATCAACCGCGAACTACTGCTGCAGGAGGCGGAGAAACGCAAGATCGCTTTTCCCGACGCCGAAGTGGCGCAGCGCGCGCGCGAGTTCCAGATTGGAGGGGCGGAGGGCCAGAGCGTCCCCCAGAAAGGCGCCCCGGACGCGCAGTTGATGAACGCGGTGCGGGGCTCGATGCTGATCGAGAAAATGCTCGACGATGAATTCCGGGCGCATCACGTGCAGCCCACCGACGCGCAGATCAATCAATACTACCAGGAGCATCGCGACCTGTTCGTCAAGGATCCGGGCGAAGTGCAGATCGCGCATATAGCCGTGAAGTTCCCGCCCAACGCGACTGACACGCAGAAGAAAGCGGCGGCCGAAAAAATAATCAAGCTCTACAAGCAGGCGCTCAAGAGCAAGGACTTCGCCGCGCTCGCAAAGCAAAACTCCGAGGACACGGAATCCGCGGCGAAGGGGGGAGAGCTGGGCTACTTTCGGCCCGGGCAGTTGCCACCGGTGGTGGACAAGATGGTGTTCGCGACGCCGGTGGGAAAGCTGACCCAAATCCTCGAGTCGAGTCTCGGCTACAGCTTTATCAAAGTGACTTCGCGGCGCGGCGAAACGATTGCGCCGCTGGCCGAGGTGAAGGCGAAAATCGCGATGTTCATCCTCGACCAAAATCAGGACGCGGTGGTGAAGGCGCTGCTCAAGAAAATCTCAAAGGGCGCGAAGGTCGAGTTCAAGAATCCGCCCGGCGCGAGCGGCGCCGCGAAAGCCAAACCCGCGCAGCCCGAGCCCTAGCCCAGCAGGCGGCCGCCGTCGAGCGCCAGGGTCGCGCCGGTGGCGAAGTCGGTGGCCTCGCAAAAGAAGATCACGGCGCGTGCGACGTCTTCCGGCGAGCCCATTGTTTTTGTCAGCGTGCGGCTGACCAGCCGCTCTACTTCGCGTTTGCTGTATTCCTCGGGCGGCGCCACCATCCCCAGCGCGATGCAGTTCACTTGCACCTCGGGCGCAAGCTCTTTGGCAAGCGCCCGCGTCAGCCCAATCAGCCCGCTCTTGGAGACCGAATACGGCAGGTAGTCCTTGTACGGGCGGGTCGCGGCCCAATCGCCGAGGTTGACGATTTTTCCCGCGCCGTTGCGGCGCATCGCAGCGCCTGCGAACTTCGACAGAAAGAACGGCGCCTTGAGGTTGGTATCGAGGGTTGCGTCCCAGTCGCGCTCGGTGATTTGCCTGAGCGGTTTGCGCGCGAAGACCGAAGCCGAGTTGACGAGGATGTCGATGCGGCCGAACGCGTCGAGCACGCCGGCGATCAGCTTCTCGATTTCGGCGACGTTCTCGAGATTGGCGCCAAATGCCCGGGCCTTGCCGCGCATCCCCGCGATCTCGGCGACGACTGCGTCCGCTTCGGCCTGCGAGCTGCGATAGTGAACCGCGACCGAAGCCCCGTGGCCGGCAAATTTTATCGCGATCGCGCGTCCGACGCGGCGGCTCGCGCCAGTTACCAGGGCAACTTTTCCCTTGAGGTTCATGCGGGAGGTTTGCGCCGCCAGATCAACCGGCGCGGCTATTCGCGCGCGGTTCAGCTCTGCAGCGACGCGTGAATCGCCTTGACCAGCGCGAGGTTGTCGGAATGCCCGGTCTTCGACGCGGTGACATGCGCATGCAGCGGGCGCCCGAGCAGATAGAGATCGCCCATCAGATCGAGGACCTTGTGGCGCGCGAATTCGTCGGGGAAGCGAAGCGTGGTGTTCACGACTTTGTCGTCATCGACGAGGATCAAGTTGTCCAGGCGGCCGCCGCTGGCGAGGCCGAATTCGGCGAGCTTGCGGAACTCGCGCACGAAGCCAAAGGTGCGCGCCGGCGCAATTTCGCGGGTGTATGCGTCGGGCGAAGTAAGTTCGAAGTGCAACTGCTGAATGCCGATCGGCTTGGGGTAATCGAGCGTGTAGTCGATTATCAGATGGTCGGCGGGTTCGGCCTTTATAAATTCGAGCCCGTCGCCTTCCTCTCCGATCATGATCTTGTGTTTGATTCTGATCGGTTCGACGGTCGCGTCCTGCTCGGTGAGTCCGGCTTCGCCGATCTGTTTGCAGAACTCGAGCGCCGAGCCGTCGAGCGCGGGGACTTCGTCGTCAGTCTTGATGAGGAGGTTGGTGATTGCAAACGCGTGCAGCGCCGACAGCAGATGTTCGACGGTGCGGACCGAGCGGCCGCCGCTGGTCAGCGTGGTGTTGTAGCCGGTGTCGGTGACGTTCTCGAAACGGACTGAAATGGCAGTCTCGTCGGCGAGCGATGTGAATACGATTCCAAATCCCGGCGGCGCCGGATGAAGTATGACGCCGGTCTTGAGCCCGGTGTGAAGCCCCTGCCCGCCCGTCACGATCGAACGTGCGACGGTTCGCTGCGGGATCGCGCCGGCGCAGATTGCTTTGCGGCCGGCGGCGCGAAGCTGCGCGCTCAGGCCGCGCGGGTTGGACGGATCCGGCCCGGCGGAGTCACCCTCCAGCGCACGCGCGATTGAAGCGAGCAATCCGCTGACCGAGAACGGCTTCTGAATGAAATCGGCGGCGCCGAGTTTGGTCGCCGCGACCGCGCTCTGGATATTGGCGTGGCCTGAAATCATGATCACCGGGACGCGGGGCTGCTCGGATTTGATCCGCCGCAGCAACTCGATGCCGTCCATTTCGGGCATCCACACGTCGAGCAGAACGATCGCAGGACTCTCGCGCGCAATCAGCTCCATCACATTGGGGGCGTGGCCGGTATCGACGACCCGAAAGCCCTCGTCGCTCAGGATTCCACGCAATGCCGACCGAATCCGCTCCTCGTCATCCACGACCAACACGGTCTCATTCACGTCAAATTTTCTCCGGGAAATCGCGTTTCGTTGCGGCGCGGAAAGGATCGCATCAGCCGATCGCCTTTGCGAATGGCTGGAATTTTACGGGAAACTCGAGCACAAATCTACTTCCACGCGGCTGGTTATCGGTCACGCGGACGAAGCCGTGATGGTCGGTCACGACCGCAGAAACGATCGCGAGGCCGAGACCGGTGCCGCCCTTTTTGCTCGAATAGTACGGCTCGAAAATGCGCGTGCGCAGGCGTGGATCGATGCCGGGGCCGTTGTCCGCGACTTCGAGAGTTACAATTGAATTGTCGGGCCGGCGATGGCTGCGCACCTCGATCAACGGGCCAGCGCCGTTATGACTGACGCTGGTCGCCGCGGCGACGGCATTGTCCAGCAGGTTGACTAGCGCGCGCTTCATCGCTTCGCGATCGATCGGGATGAGCGGAATCGCGGGGTCGAGTGCCAGCGCGAATTCGACGTTGGGATGCGCCGCGCGGAAATTCGCGACGGTCTCGCCGGCCAGCGCGTTGATGTCACCGGGAACCGGATTCAAATGCGGCATCCGCGCGAACGCCGAGAACTCATTGACCAGCCCCTTCAGATCCTCGACTTCGCCGATGATCGTTCGCGTGCATTCCTCGACCAGCGCGGATTCGATTCCCGGACGCGCGCCGAGCTGGCGCCGAAGCCGTTCGGCTGAAAGCTGGATTGGTGTCAACGGATTTTTGATTTCGTGCGCGATTCGGCGCGCGACTTCGCGCCACGCCTCCATCCGCTCGACCTTCGCTATCTGGCTGACGTCCTCGAAGAACAGCACCGTTCCGGCCGGCTCGCCGGGGGTCTCGCCCAGCGGACTGGCGGTCATCATCAGCTCGGTCTCGCCGCCCGCGGCTTCGAGCTTGACGGTCAAGCGCGCCTCGCGGGGACGCGTGGCGAAGGCGAACACGTCGTCGAGCGCGCGGGCCAGCGCGGGCGGAAACGCTCCCTGGTAGTTGCGGCCGATAACCGCGGCGGCGCTCAGATCGAGCAGCCGCTCGGCGCATGGATTGATCATGGTGACGACGCCGTCATGGTCCAGCCCGACGACGCCCGCCGACACGTTGCGCAGCAGAGTCTCCGTGTACTGGCGCCGGCGCTCGAGTTCGGCGGCGGAAGCGCGCAGATCGGCAGTCATCTGGTTGAAGGAATCGACCAGATGCCCGATCTCGTCGTCGCCCACGGCGGGGATGCGGAAATTGAGATCGCCGCCGGCGACCGCTTGCGTCCCGCGTGCCAGCAGCTTGATCGGGCCGGTGATTCCGCGGGAAAGAAATATTCCGAACCAGCTCGCCAGCGTTACCACCACCAGCCCGATCAGCACCAGCGTCAGCAGGTAGCTGTTCATGATGGGCTGGCGAAGAATTCGCAGCTGGAAGTAGTCCTCGGATACGCGCGAAATGTTGGTTGCGCGCGTCGCCAGGCTGCGCGGCAGATAGTAGTCGACCAGCACCGCGCCGAGCACGTTGTCGGTTTCGCTCGAGACGTAAATCGGCGCAGAGCCGCGGATTACGTCGGCGTCGCCGAGCCGGTCGGTGCGAGTGAGCGCCTGTCCCTTCAGCGTTTGCGAGATGATCGGCGAATCGGGCGACGCGCCGATGCCGGTGGGCGTCTTGGGACTGATGTCGATCAGCAGCAGTTTGCGATCGGCGGAGAATACCTCGATGGTGCCGAGGTTGTATTCCTCCTGGCGCTTGTTGATGAACGCCTTGAGCTCGTCGCGCCTTTGCGGCGCGAGCAGGCCCCGCGCCGAGATCTCCCCTGCCAGCACGCGGGCGAAATGCGATGCGTTGTTGGCCGAGTTCAGATAGTAAGTCTTGGCGATCTCGAGCGAGTCATTGAGAATTTGTTGGTACTCGGGATTGAACCAGCTGTTGATGTCGGCGTGCAGGAACACGCCCGACACGTAAAGCATGAACGCGCTCGGGATCAGCGCGACGGCGATGAATCCGGCGACCAGCCGGGCCTGGAATTTCGAACCAATCAATCCGCGGCGGCGCTCGAAGATGACCTTGGCGAGATTGCGTCCGACCAGGAACAGCATCAATCCCAGCAGCAAAAAACTCAGGTTGAAGAGCGAGATGACCGCCAGATTGGAGCCCAGCGAGGTGTGACGCGTCAGCGGCGGCAACTCGGTCTGCGCCAGTACAAACGCGACCAGCGTCGCGCCGGCAACTCCGACGGCGATCAGCTCGCGACGGCGCCGCTTGCGCTCTGCAAGCCGATGCGGGCTTACGGGTCTTTCCGCTGCCAAGTCGTCAATGCCTCATCAGCGAAAACAGCAAGGTCGCGGCGATGCTGACAAGAATGCAGGTGGTGAGCGGAAAATAGAAGCTGAAGTTGCCGCGACGGAGGTAGATGTCGCCGGGCAGCCTGCCTATATATGGCGCCGACGACAATCCCCACAGCGCCAGTCCCACGACCACAATCGCGATACCGGCGAAGACCAGGCTTTTTCCTATCGGCGCCATCGCAGAGCTGACTCAGCACCGATTGTACAAGACGGACGGCCCTTGCAATACCCGGCCGCCCCGCCCTGCTGCGGGCGTTATGCGTGGGCGTGCGCGTGCGATTTGGCGCCGGCGGCCTCCCGCGCCGCGAGCGTCTCCTTGATGATTTTTTCCGCGACCGGCGCCGGCGCCTCCTCGTAATGCGAGAAGTGCTGCTCGAAGGAGCCGCGGCCCGACGTGATCGAGCGCAGGTCGGGCGCGTACTTCAGCACCTCCGACATCGGCACCTGCGCCTTGATCACCTGGCCATTGCCCTTGCTGTCCATCCCGAGCACTTTGCCGCGACGCGAGTTCAGATCGCCAATTACGTCGCCCATGCATTCATCGGGACACGCAACTTCGACCGCGACGATCGGTTCGAGAATGATCGGCTTGGCCTTCTCCAGCGCTGCCTTGAAGCCCATCGAGGCTGCGATCTGAAACGCCATGTCCGACGAATCGACATCGTGATAGCTGCCGTCAAATACGGTTACCCTGACGTCCACCATCGGATAACCGGCCAGATGTCCTTCGACCAGCGTGCTGCGCACGCCCTTTTCGACCGACGGAATAAAGTTGCGCGGGATCACGCCGCCCACGATGTTATCCACGAACTCGAAGCCCTTGCCGCGCGGCATCGGCTCGATCTTGAGCCAGCAATCCCCGTATTGGCCGCGGCCGCCCGATTGACGCTTGTACTTGCCTTGCGCTTCGGCGCGTCCCTTGATGGTTTCCTTGTAAGGAACCTTGGGCGCCTGAAGCTCGACGTCCACGTTGAATTTCCGGCGCAGCTTCTCGACCGTGATTTCGATATGCATCTGGCCGGTGCCCGACAAAATGATGTCGTGGGTTTGCGGATCGCGATGCATTTCCAGCGCGAGGTCCTCCTCGATCAGCTTCTGTAGCGCCGACGACGACTTCTCCTCATCGCCCTTGGTCTTTGGACGAATTGCGAAAGACATCACGGCCGCCGGACGCGTCAGCGGCGGCATCACCAGCACCGGCGCTTTCTCGTCGCATAGAGTGTCGCCGGTGGTGGTGTCCTTCAGCTTGGCGACGGCGACGATCTCGCCCGCGATCGCGGCGGCGATCGGAGACTGCTTCTTGCCCTCGAGCCGCAGCAACTGGCCGAAGCGCTCCTTCGATTCTCTGGTCGAGTTGAACGCACCCGCGTCGGTCTGAGCGCGGCCCGAAATGATGCGGAAGATGGAGAGCTTGCCGGCGAACGGGTCGATGATCGTCTTGAACACCAGCGCGGCGAACGGCGCCGCCGGATCGGCGGGACGGCTTACCGGCTCGCCGGTCGCCGGATTCTGGCATTCCACCGGAGGCCGTTCGTTGGGCGCGGGCAGATACGTCGTCACGGCGTCGAGCAGCGGCCCGATGCCGATATTCTTTGCCCCCGATCCGCAGAAGACCGGCGTGATTTTGCGCCCGACCACGGCCGCGTGCAGCGCCGCGCGAACTTCAGCGTCGTCGAGCGTCCCTTTGTCGAGATATTTTTCGAGCAGCGTATCGTCGGTCTCGGCGACCGCCTCGAGCAACGCGGTGCGCGCCGTTTCCGCGCGAGCCTTCAGCTCGGCCGACAATTCCTCTTCCTTGAATTTGCCGCTGGCGTCGGCGTAGCTGAGCGCCTTCATCGCGAGCACGTCGACCACGCCCGTGAAGCCGAGTTCTTCGCCAATCGGGATCGTCAGCGCGACGGCGCGCGCGCCAAGAACCTTTTCGAGGTCCTTCATCGCGGCGTCGAAGCTGGTGCGCTCGCGATCGAGCCGCGACACGAACGCGATCCGCGGCAGTTTGAGTTCCTCGGTCGCGGCCCAGATTTTTTCCGATTCAACCTTGGTGTCGGCGCCCGGGCTTATCAGCATCACCACCCCGTCCACCGCGCGCAAAGTCGTGATCGTTTCGGGCAGGAAAGCGGCGTAGCCGGGCGTGTCGGCTAGAATTACTTCGGTTTTTTTCCAGTTGAGATGATTAAACGCAGAACTGATCGAAATGTGATGCTTGATTTCTTCGGGCTCGAAGTCCATCGCCGCCGAGCCGTCGTCGGGCCGCCCCAATCGCGCCGTCGCGCCCGCGCTGAAGAGCATCGCATCGGCGGCCTGCGTTTTGCCGGTCCCGCCCTGGCCCACGATTGCGATAGTTCTAAGCCGTCCGATTTCCTCAACAGCCATAGAGAGTACCTCTCAGCCTGCCCGGCGGGACCAGCGCCGATTCCAGGGCGCCGCGCCCCCGCTCGATGCAGTTTATTTCGCGTCGATCACATACCGCTACTCGTACGCCCCTTCCACGCTCACCTCACCCGCGACGATTCGCTCGACCCGGTCTCCGATGTCTAGCAGCAGTGCACCTGTCCCGTCGATTCCCCTGACCACGCCCGACTGGCGCCGCCCGCCGTCCACGATTGCGATGCGCTTGCCGGTCAGCGCCGAGTAGCGTTCCCACGCGGGACGAACCGACTCGAAGCCGCGCGTCAGGGTTTCCATATAGCGGGAGTCGAGCCGATTAAAAAGCGAATCGGCGATCGCAATCCGATCGCATGGATGCCCGGTCGCGATCCGCATCGAGGTCGCCTTGTCGCGCAGCTCCGGCGGGATGTCGTCCGTCGCGAGATTGATATTGATTCCGATGCCCAGCAGCACGCAGTCGAGTTCCTGGCGCGCGTCGGTCACCGCCTCGGCGATTATGCCGCCCGCCTTGCGTCCGCGCAGCCATACGTCGTTGGGCCATTTGAGCGCAACGATCCCCGGCGCGTCGCGCTCGAGCGCCTCGGCCGCCGCGACTCCGGCCACCAGACTTAAGCAAGGCACGTCGGCCAGTGGAATCGGCGGCCGGAGGATTATCGTCGTGTATAGGTTGACCCCGGGCGGCGAATGCCACGTGCGGCCCATCCTGCCCCGCCCCGCACTCTGACGCTCCGCGATCACCGCGGTGCCCTGGTCGGCGCCGCCCGCGGCCAGCTCGCGCGCAGCTTCCTGGGTGGAATCGATTTCGGCGAAATAATGAATCCGCCAGCCGATGCGGCCGGGCGCGCCGCGTTCGCTGGCAAGATATGGATTCTGAGGCATTACTTTAAGTTTTTTCAGCGAATCCGCAGCCGCGTAGCACCGAGCGGGGACCGCCAATCAGACCGCGTCGATTCTCATGCTGATATCCAGAAATCGCGCCGAATGAGTCAGGGCACCAACGGAAATTAAATCGGCGCCCGCCTCCGCGATCGCGCGAACACTCTGCAGTGTCACGCCTCCGGAGACTTCGAGCTGAACACTCTTCGGCGCCATCGCGCGCGCTTTGCGGACGTTGTCGAGCGTCATGTTGTCGAGCAGGATCGCATCGGCGCCGGCTTTAAGTGCTTCTTCAACTTGCCCGAGCGTCTCGCATTCGATCTCGATTTTCAGCGTGTGCGGCGCCAGCCGGCGGGCACCTTCGATGGCTTTCGTCACCGTGCCCGCCGCCGCGATATGGTTTTCCTTGATCAGCACGCCGCCGTCCAGGCCCAGGCGATGGTTGTGCCCGCCGCCGACACGGACCGCGTACTTCTCGACGACGCGCAGGCCGGGATGAGTCTTGCGCGTGTCGAGGATCTTGGCATGGGTGCCTGCGATCGCATCGACGAACGCCCGCGTCGTGGTCGCGATTCCCGAGAGCAACTGCACGAAGTTGAGCGCCGTGCGCTCGCCGATCAGCAGTCCCGCGAGCTTGCCCTCGATCTCCGCGAGTACGGCGCCGGCTTTCAGTTCCGCGCCTTCGGGCGCCAGCGCAACCATGCTCGGCTCGGCGCCCGCCAGGCGCATCACGGGTTCAATCAGGATGCCGCCGGCGAGAATCATTCGCGGTTCTTTGACGGTGATTCGCGCGCGGCCCATCGCGCCCGGCGCGACGGTCGCAGCCGTCGTGATATCGCCCTGCCCCACGTCCTCGGCCAGCGCCCGCTTGATGAGTTCGGTGGGATCGAATTGCTTGAACAGTTCCATGCCACCTGACTCTCAGGCGCGTTCCTCGAGTTGCCGCAATTGTTCGCTCAACAACTTTCGCTGCGCCTGCAGACTTTCGAATCGCTGCGCGACTTCAACTCGCGCTTCGGGATCGGCTTTGGTCATAAAACGGGAATCGTTCAACCGCGCTTCATGCTGGGCGGCGTGCTTGCCGACTTCGTCGAGTTGTTTCTGTAGCTTCTGACGAGCGACTTGGAAGTCGTACCCCTCGGGCGCGTCAACTCCAACGTCTGCCCACGCCAGGTGCGAGAACACTGCGCGATCTCCCGACGATGTACCGACCTTCACGGTTTCGAGTTTTGCGAGCGCCGTGGCATAGGGCCGCCACGTCTCGAGCTCGCTTGCATCGGTCGCGTCTCCCGCCTTAATCACCGCCGTGACGCGCTGGCCGGGATGCCATCCGAGCAGCGAGCGCAGCGAGTTGATCGCCTCGGTCGCCTCGATGCAGTGATTCATCGCGGTTTCTTCCGCCGGTGACAGCGGATTGTTTGCCGACGCTTCGGGATACTTCGCAATCGGCAGATGCGCCGCGAGATTCGGCTCGTCCAGGTATGGCCGAATCACCTGCCAGATTTCCTCGGTCACGAACGGCATGAACGGATGCAACAAGCGCAGCATCTTGTCGAATACGTTGACCAGCACCCATCGCGCCGCCGCCTGGCGCTCGCCGCCGGCCTTGAGCGGCTCCTTGGACAGCTCGATATACCAATCGCAGAACTCGTGCCAGATGAACTGGTACAGCTTCATCGCCGCGAGGTTGAATTCGTACGCGTCGATCGACCGGGTTACTTCGCGGGTCGTGTCGTCGAGTCGCGACAGAATCCATCGCTCGGCCAATCCCAGCTTCGCGATTTCAACTTTCGCGATTGGCGCGGGCGCGCCGTCGAGATTCATCATCACGAATCGCGCCGCGTTCCAAATCTTGTTGGCGAATGCCCGCGACGCCGCGAATCTGTCGTGCGACAGGATTACGTCGCGCCCCTGCGCAGCCAACTGCGCCAGCGTGAAGCGGACCGCGTCCGCTCCGTACTGTTCCATCAAATCGAGTGGGTCAACGACGTTGCCCTTCGACTTGGTCATCTTCTTGCCAAGTTCGTCGCGCACCAGCGGCGTGATGTACACGTCCTTGAACGGCACCTTGTCCGTGAGCTCCAGCGCGAACATCATCATGCGCGCGACCCAGAAAAAGATGATGTCGAATCCCGTCAGCAGCAGGCTGGTCGGGTAGTAGCGATGAAACTCGGGCGTGTCGTCCGGCCATCCCAGCGTGGACATCGGCCACAGGCCCGAGCTGAACCAGGTGTCGAGCACGTCGTCGTCCTGGATGATGTCGGAGCCGTCGCACTCGGCGCATCGCGATGGCCGCTCGGCCGCGACAATCAGATGGTCGCATCGCGCGCATCGATAGGCGGGAATCCGATGGCCCCACCATAGCTGACGCGAGATACACCAGTCGTGGATGTTCTCGAGCCAGTTGAAAAACGTGTTCTCCCAGAACTTCGGATGGAAGGTCGTGTCGCCCTTGCGCACCGCTTCGATCGCGCGATCGGCCATCTCCCGCATCCGCATGAACCATTGCTCGGAGAGCATCGGCTCGACGATCGTGTCGCATCGCGAGCACACGCCGACCGCGTGCGAATGCGGCTCGATCTTTTCGAGCAGGCCGGCGTCTTCGAGGTCCTTGACGATTTGCTTGCGCGCATCCTCGCGCGTGAGTCCGCGATACACGCCGCCGTTTTCGTTGATCCGCCCTTTGCCGTCGAGCACCGGGACCTGATCGAGGCCGTGACGCTTGCCCAACTCGAAGTCCACCGGGTCGTGGGCCGGTGTCACTTTCAGCGCGCCGGTGCCGAATTCGCGATCGATCGCGTCGTCGGCAATGATCTTTATCTCGCGGCCCATCAGCGGCAGACGAATGGTCTTGCCGACGTACGATTGGTAGCGCTCGTCGCCGGGATTCACCGCGACCGCGGTGTCACCGAGCATCGTCTCGGGCCGCGTCGTCGCTATGGTGATCGCGCCGCTGCCGTCCGCGAATGGATATCGAATGTACCAAAGGCTGCCCGCAACGTCCTTGTGATCGACTTCGAGATCGGACAGCGCCGTCTCGCATCGCGGACACCAGTTGATCAGCCGCTTGGCGCGGTAGATGAGATCCTTGTTGTAAAGATCGACGAAGACTTTCGTCACGGCGCGCGAAAGACCCGGATCGAGCGTGAAGCGCTCGCGGCTCCAGTCGCATGACGCGCCAAGCCTGCGCAACTGATTCAGGATTCGATCGCCGTAAGTCGCGCGCCATTGCCAGACGCGATCCACGAATGCGTCGCGGCCGAGCAGATGACGGTTCTTGCCATCCTTCGCAAGGCTCTTCTCGACCGCGTTTTGCGTCGCGATTCCGGCGTGATCGGTGCCGGGCAGCCACAGCGTGTTGTACCCCTGCATCCGGCGCGCGCGCACGATGATGTCCTGGAGCGAGACGTTGAGCGCGTGGCCGAGATGGAGCTGACCGGTGATGTTCGGCGGTGGAATCACGACCGAGAAGACTTTACCCTCGCGCGCGGGATCGGCCTTAAAGTAGCCGAGATCGATCCACTGCTGAAACCATCTTTCTTCAGCGGACTTCGAATCAAATGTCTTGGGCAAATCCACCGTGAGTATCCTGACCCCGCCGAGCCTGCGATATTTTATGCGATGCCGGAATCGCTCCGTCGAAAAAAGGGCGCGGCGCGCCCTTCGATCTCAAATCATATTGTCCTGCCGGTCACCTCTCAAGCGCGCTGCTTTGACGCCGAGGCGCCCGGTCGATCAAACGGCTTGTAAAAGCGCGCCGGTTAATAATATCGTGCGCATGCCGGGATTCCTGGGGATGGGCTGAATTCGACTCCGGAGGGGATATTTCGATGGCGGACAGATTTAGCAAATTGGGTATGGCAGCCGCGTTTGTAACGCTGCTTCTCGCGGGCGCAATGTCGGGTTGCGGCTCGATTTCCAGTGACCACGTCGATTGCAACGTCGTGAAGTTGCAAACGGAATCGGGTCGCTCCGATGCTGAGATCGCGTCGGCCATCGGCGGCAGCGTCAAGGATGTCGAAAAATGCCACGAACCGGAAAAGTCAGGCGACAAGACCTCGCATGCCGAGATCCCTTCGGCCTATTGAGCACGCCGCGACTTCGCGGCGCCAGTGAAAAACGGATTGGTGCGAGAGAGGGGACTTGAACCCCTACGAGCTTGCGCTCACAAGGTCCTGAGCCTTGCGCGTCTGCCATTCCGCCACTCTCGCGTGCGAGGGCAAGAGTATACCGTTTAACCGGCTGATGATTCCAATTCAAGACGGGATTCCAATATTCGCGCGGGCGGCTTGAGCGCGCGGCGCCGGTGAAAAAGCGAAAAAGTAAAAAAGTGAAACACAATTTGCGGTTGCGATGAGTGAACGGGTTCGCGGCGCGATTGCGCTTGCGCCGGCGCCGACGCCGTCATCGCTCGCGCTGGACTTGAGTGCGGGCGACGGCCTGTCGAGCCGTCTGCTTGCGGAGCGCGGATGGCGGGTAGTATCGACCGAGTATCGAACCCGCAAACCCGGCTGGGTGGCGGTCAACCTCAATCACGATCTGCCGTTTCGCCCGGCGCGCTTCGACCTGGTGATGATGCTCGAAGTGATCGAGCATCTCGCCGACATCCCGCACGCGCTCGGTGAAATAGCGCGCGTGATGCGGCCGGGCGCGGTCGCGATCGTCACCACGCCCAATCGCCTGAACGTCAGCTCGCGAATACATTACTTGCTGAGCGGCTACTACAAGGGACGGCGTGCGCCGCTGGCGTACCGCTATCGCGTCGCCGACGGCCGCAACTGGCACGTGATGGGCCTCAACGACCTGCATTGGATCGCATGGGGGGCGGGACTTCGGATGGAGGCGCTCGGGCGCAGCCGGCGCAAGTTGCGGTCGCGAATCTTTGCGCCGATTCTGTGGCCGTTGATCGCGGGCTTCTCGTGGATGCTCTACGGGCGCGCAAAAGAACCGGCGCAGCGCAGAATCAATCGTGAGCTGCTGCGGTTCATGACCAGCGCGAGCCTGCTGATGGACGAAAATATCATCATGCGGTTCCGCAAGGCGGATAGCTCCGATTCGGGTCAAGACTGAAGCGCATTGAAGACCTCTGTCATCGTCGCGACTCACGCCAGGCCCGACTCGCTTCGGCGGCTGATGGCAAGCCTCGCGCCCGAACTCGCGACTGGTTCGCGCGAGCTAATCGTCGCCGAAAACGGCACGCCGGCGCCGATGGAGCTGTCGCTCGAAGGCGCGGCGCTCAAGCATCTGCACGAGCCCCGCGCCGGAAAATGCCGCATTCAGAATCGCGCAATCGCGGATGCGGCCGGCGAAAGCGAAATCCTCGTCTTCCTCGACGACGATCTGATCGTCGCGCCGGGCTATCTTGAGGCGGTCGAGCGGTTCTTTGACACCCATCGCGAATTCGCCGCGATGAAGGGGCGAATCCTTCCGGCTGAAGACCCCGAAAAAAAGGTCGGGCCGATGGCAGTGTACCTCGATCTGCCGATCGCCGACCATGGCGAAGAAGTAATCGAGGTGCGCGGAGTGCTCGGCGCAAATATGGCTTTTCGTGCCGGCATGCTTAAGCAAGTGGGACCGTTCGACGAGCGCCTCGGTCCGGGCGCGGGCGGGCACGAAGAGGAAACCGAGATGTCGCAGCGGATCCGGCGCGCGGGCTTTCGGATCGGATACGCGCCCGAGGCGCTCGTCTATCACGAAGTCGACGCCGCACGTGCCAATCGCGAACGATTCATCAGAATTGCGCGCGAGCGCGGCCGGTGCCGCATGCTGCATGAGAAGCATTCCAGCCTGGACGTGATCCTGAAGAACGCGATCGCGATGACACGACTGCGGATTGCGCAGTTGACGGGCGCCGGCATCGGGCGAATCGCGCGCGAGGAACGCAGGCTCGCAATCGCGCGTGGAATGTTCGACGGTCTCGCCGGCTAGAAATGCGCCGCGCGCCCTACCCTATCGACTCGATCAGCGCGTTCAATTCGTTTGCGTAGCGCGTCCAGGTAAATTTCGCAGCCGTCTCGCGAGCCTCAGCGCCAAGACTTGCGGGCGCGTCAAACAAGGCGCCCAGACGAAGCGCGACCTCGCCCACGTCGTCGGGGTTCTCGACTCTAAACCCGCGCATCGAGGGCGGGATCAACTCCGCAACCCCCGAGAACGCGCTGGTCATCACGGGCAATCCACTGGCCATCGCTTCCATCACGGCGTTGCCGAACGGTTCGAACAGCGACGGCATCGCAAACGCGTCCGCCGCGTGAAACATAGCCTCGACGTTGGGTTGTGGACCCGCGAAGACCACTCGAGCGCCGACGTGGAGGGCGCCCGCGCGGCGCTCGAATTTGTCGGCGGCTCGATCGGCGCCGACCACCAATAAGAACGCTCCGCCCGCGACCAGCGGCCATGCTTCGATGAGGAATCCCAATCCCTTGCGCGCGAAGCCATTGCCAACAAAGGCGACCACCCGGGCACTGCCCGGAACTGCAAACTTCTGGCGGATAGCCGCGCGCTCGGACGGATCGGCGGCGGGCCGGAAGCGATCGAGATCGACGCCGTTGTAGATCGTTACCGTTTTTTCAGGCGCAAGGCCGAATTCCCGAATCAGATCCCTGCGAACGAAATCCGACACCGCGATCACGCGTTTCAGGCCGGGACTTCGGAAGGCCTGGCGCTCGACCAGCATCTGCACCCGATGATACGGGCTGATACGCATCGCAGACGCGCCGAGCGCGCCGCGCCATTTTCGCGCCGCGCGGATGTAACTGGCATGCGCGCCGCCGCCCGAGCGCATCACGTCCGCGCCGACGCATCGCGCGAAACTCAGCACCAGCTCGGCCCCTGCGCGGCGCGCCGCGGGCGCAGCAGCCCATGCAAATCGCATCAGCGACAACGCGCGTCCCAAGCCTGGGCCAGCGCCGACGCGATGGACATCCCACTGGCCGGTCGCGCCGCGGATCTCGCCTGCGAAAATCGTAATTTGATGGCCCGCCGCGCGCAGCGCTTCCGCCGTAACGATCAAATCGCGCTCGGTGCCGCCGCCCGCGCTATCGAAACGGCGCGTCAGCAAGGCTATCCGCATTGAACGGCACTCCGCGGCATCGCCACCGAATCGGTTTTGCGCGGCGCGCGCAAAAGCGGCGCGCGCAAAAGCTGCGCGACCCCTTGCCGTGTGATAATTTCATCGGCGGGATGTGAGGTGGGGGAATGATCGAAATTCAATGCACCAGTTGCCACACCCGCTACCGGATTGATGAGCGGGTCCTGCCCGACGATACACCGACCTTCAAGTGCTCGCGATGCGGCCATGTGTTCAATGCGGCCGCGGTACCTGCAAGAGTGCGCACACCGGTTCCACAAGCGGCCGAAAGTGAATCTCAGCCGGCGCGCACGATCCGTCCCGCGCGGCCGCGAGCAGGCGCGCTCAAGTCTCCGGTCGAAAGCGACGTAGTCAAACGCGAGCATAGCGCGGAGTTGCGGCCACCGAATCCGCCCGAGCCGGAAGTTCGACGCGAGCAAGACCGGCGCGAACCGGAAGCCGACGATCCGCTCAATCGCCCCTTCGGCGACCGCGAGCAGAAAGCCGACACCGGCGAAAATCTGAAATTCGATTTCAGCGACGAGCGCAATGAAATCGGCGACGCGCCGCCGGAGCACGAGCTCGAGCGCCTCGAACCCGACAACGGCGGATGGCAGGTGGGCGATACGCCGGCTGAGTTCGAATCCGCGCCGATTCGCCAAGCCCCGACCATGATCGCCGAGCCGGAGCCCGCTCCGCGCCCGGCGCCCAATCCGGTGCGTCACGCGGCAGCGCCTGCGCGTGCGGCAGCGCCCCGGTTCGCACAGCCGCCGGCGAAACCCGCGGGGTTCCAGCTGGGACAGCTCGGCGACGGAGGCGCCGAGGCGGCGGCGGCCGGCGCAACTCATGCGTCGGGATTTTTTCTCGCGACGTTTTTCTTTGTAGCGATCGTTTTCCTCGCTGCGAGCGCGCTCATCTGCGGCGAGCCCGCCGCCAGCGCGCGCATTCTCAGCGAGGCTCCGCGAATCGGCGGTTACTTCGCGCGTCCAATCGTACCCGCGATGCTGGTGGCGCTGCATGACGTCCGCTCGGAGTATTACACGCTCAAGGGCGGCCATGTCGCGTTGGTGATAAGCGGCGACGCGCAGAACGTCGGAACCCGTCCGTTGCATCTGGTCGAGATCGACGGCGATCTGATTGGCGACGGCGCGCATCCGATCGCCAGCCAGGCCGTCTATTGCGGCAACGAGCTCTCGGCCAAGATGCTTGGCGAGATGACGCCGCGCGAAATCGAATTCTCTCAGGGGTTGAGTCCGCAGAAGGCATTCGCGATGGAGTCATCGGCATCGGCTGCTTTCCTGATGGTGTTCATAAATCCTCCCGCGGGCGCCGCCAAGATTAGAATCTCGGTGTCAAAGGCCGCCCCGGCGGCGGCCGCCCCCGATTCCAGCGCAAGCTCCCGGCCGCCGGCCTGAACCTCAAGCACCGCGATTATTCCTTCTCGCGCGCGAGCAGTTCCCCGTATTCGTCGGCGTCCATCAGGTCTTCGAGATCGCTCAGGTCCGTGATTTTCACCTTGATCAGCCATCCGTCGCCGTACGGGTCTTCGTTGACGGTTTCGGGGCTCTCGCGCAGGTCCTCGTTGATCTCGATGACGGTTCCGGTGACGGGCGCGTAAATATCCGAGACCGCCTTGACCGACTCGACGACGCCGAACGGATCGTCCTTGCTGATCTTGTCGCCGACCGCGGGCAATTCGATATACACGATCTCGCCCAACTGGTCTTGCGCATGATCGGTGATTCCAACGGTCGCAACGACCTCTTCAGTCGCGACCCATTCGTGCTCTTTCGAATATTTAAGCCCCTGCGGGATCTCCATGACTCCTCCGGAATCGTGAGCGGTGCGCGCTTTGCGGCCGTTTCGCGCCAGGCCGATCGCGGTCACATCAATGCTCATGAAAGGCAGTGGAGTCAGTCTTGTCAAGTTCCGCTTCGCGCCATCGCGGGCATCGATCACACGCGTGACTCTTGACTGTTCGCGTCGATGGCGTTAGCCGCCGCGATTGCCTGCCGCTCTTCATGCGCCGTATCGTCGATGCCAAGCGGATGAGATCGGCCGATCGCGCGCACCCGGAGGACCTGGCTGCATGAATGTTGGAATTCCCACCGAAATCAAATCCGACGAGCGGCGCGTGTCGCTGACTCCGGCCGGCGTGGCGGCGCTGCGCGTGCACGGTCATCGCGTGACGGTCCAGGCCGGGGCCGGCATCGGCAGCGGATTTGCCGACCGCGATTATCGCAAAGCGGGCGCATCGATCGTAACCGCCGCGCCCGGCGTGTGGCGCCGCGCCGACCTGATCCTGAAGGTCAAGGAGCCGCAGCCGCCGGAATATCCGCTGATGCGCCCGGGGTTGATTCTTTTTACCTATCTCCATCTGGCTGCGGACCGGCGTCTTTCGCGCGAGTTGATTCACCGCCGCGTGACGGCGGTCGGCTACGAAACGATCCAGCTCGAAGACTCGAGCTTGCCGCTGCTGGCGCCGATGAGCGAAATCGCGGGCCGGCTGGCGATTCAGGCCGGCGCCTGGTGCCTGCAGGCGCGCAGCGGCGGCCGCGGCGTGCTGCTCAGCGGAGCGTCAGGGGTGCGGCCGGGCAAGGTGGTCGTGGTCGGCGGCGGAATCGCCGGGCTGAACGCATGCCGGGTTGCCGCCGGCGTCGGCGCTGAAGTGACGATCATGGATATCAATCCGACCAGGCTGCGCTATTTGAGCGACCTGCTGGGCGGGCGCGTGACCACCGTGATGTCGAATCGCGCGACGCTGGACGAGGAAGTAACCAACTGCGATCTCGTGATTGGCGCGGTGCTGGTCCCGGGCGCACGCGCGCCGCGGCTGGTAAGCGCAAAGATGGTTGCGCGGATGCGCCGCGGCGCGGCGATCGTGGATTTATCGATCGATCAAGGCGGAATCGCGGAGACCTCCGCGCCGACGACGCACGCGCGGCCGACGTTCATTCGTGGCGGCGTCGTGCACTACTGCGTGACCAACATGCCGGCGATGGTGCCGCACACATCAACCTACGCGCTCACCAATGCGACGCTCACCTATGCGCTGGAGATCGCGGATCACGGGATTCTCGGGGCCGGACTGCACAACCCCGCAATTCGCCACGGGCTGAACACCTTCGACGGCCATGTCGTGCATCCCGCGGTCGCGCAGGCGCTCAAGATGAAGCCGCACTCGCCCTGGGAATAGCGCGTTCGTGTCTTAGCCACTTCTAACCTGGACGGAGTCCCGCATCTCTTCTTAACATTGGGTGCAGGGGTCACCTCTGGTGACGGATTCCCTGCGGGTCTGATCGGCGCCGCCCGGTTCCGCAGGAATCGGCAACTCACACCGTCGTCAGAACCACATTCGAGCGCGCGCTCTAGGGAAGATCGAATAGGAGCACTTCGGCAGCTTCAGGCGCGGCGAATTTCAAGCGCGACTCATCGGCAACCTTCGCACCGTCGCCTTCTGCGAGCGCGACGCCGTTGAGGTTGACCTTGCCGCGCGAGACGTGGACGTAGGCGTTGCGGCCGACGGCGAGTTCTTTGTCCAGCGACTGGCCGCCATCGAGTGCGCCGATATACAAGCCGGCGTCCTGATGAATCCTGAGCGCGCCGTCGCCACCCGCGTGCGATGCGACGAGGCTCAATCGTCCCTTGGTGCGATCGCCCAAAGTCTTCTGCTCATAGCCGGGCTTGATTCCGGCCGCCTCGGGGAGAATCCAAATCTGAAGAAGATGTAGCGACTGCGTCGGCGACGGATTGAACTCGCTGTGCTGGATGCCGGTTCCAGCCGTCATTCGTTGCACATCGCCGGCTGGAATCACGCTCCGCGTGCCGAGGCTGTCGCGATGCTCGACCGCGCCTTCCAGCACATAGGTGATGATCTCCATGTCGCGATGAGGATGGGCGCCGAAGCCCTTCGCCGCTGCGATCCAGTCATCGTTGATGACGCGCAACACCGAGAACCCATTCTCCTTCGGATCGAAATAGTCGCCGAAAGAAAACGTATGGCGGCTACTGAGCCAGTCGAGTTTGGTCAGCCCTCGCTCTGAAGCTTTGCGCAAGGTAATCATCGCGTTCTCCAAATCTGTCGCTATCGAGCCTGAACCAGCCGTCGCGCGATGTCGGCGACGTGGCGTCCCTGGAACTGCGCGATCTCGAGTTCGTTCTTCGACGGCTGACGGCTCCCGTCGGAGTTCGCGAGCGTGGTCGCTCCATAGGGAGTTCCGCCGGAAATTTCGCCCATGTTCGAAAGTCCCTTCGCGGAATATGGCACGCCGACGATGATCATGCCCAGATGCAGCAGCGTGGTATGAAAACTGGTGATGGTGGTTTCCTGGCCGCCGTGTTGGGTTCCAGTGCTGGCGAAAACGCTGCCGACTTTGCCCACCAGCGCATTGCGTACCCATAGCCCGCCGCATTGATCGAGAAAGTTGCGCATTTGCGCCGCCATGTTTCCAAATCGCGTCGGCGTGCCAAAGATGATCGCGTCAGCTTCGGGAAGCTGATTGACCGTCGCGATCGGAATGTGCGCGAACGCGTCGCGGGCTTTCTTCGCGCCGCTCTTTTCAAGCACCGCGTCGGGCGCCAGTTCCGGCACCTGGTAGAGACTCACCTCGACGCCGGGCACTTCGCGAACGCCGGCGGCGACCGCTTCGGCCATTTTGTAGATGTGCCCATACATCGAGTAGAAGATCACCTGTACCTTGGCTGCCATTGCGTCCGCCTCCTCTTGACCGGAATTTCCGTTTTGCCTTGGCCAAACATGCAGCTCTTAGCCCGCGTATCCGCGCCGGATCGCCCCTTCGGCTTCGTTCAGGGCGGGCACTCGCTTCGGACAAGGAGAGGTTAGGCTAAGGGCAAGGGCCGCATCCTGCGGCGGTGCCGATCTTCTTAACATTGGGTGCAGGGGTCACCCCTGCTAGTAGATTCCCTGCGGGCCGGTGTTGTAGCGCTGCTGTCCGGACTTGAGCTCGCCGTAGCTGCCGGTTTCGAAGCGCTTGACGTTTTGATTCAGGCTGAGATCGCCATGAAGATTGGCGACCGCTTCCTTCACGCCCTCGAGCGCGATCTCATGGGCGCGCACCCAGCGCCCGGAACGCTGCACGAAATTGGCGAGGTCAAACAGATTTTGGCTCAAAGCCGCCTGCGACTTGGCAAACTTCGCCGTCCAGACGACTTGCTTGCTCTTGAGATCGACGAACTTCAGCGAGAACGCCACCGAAGCCGGGCTAGCCGCCGAGTAATCCATCCCGACCCGTTCCTGGTAGCGTTCGACGGTGCCGTAGATTACGCCGTCGGCCGACACATCATGGCCGAGCTGGAGCGCATTCCCGTCAAGGTTCGTGAGCGTGGTCGGCGGCATCTTCTGGAGCGCCGCCTCGACATCCTGCTCCGCGATCGGTTCCCATCCACCCGCCACCGCGACCTGGCTGTAGAGCTCGGCGGTAATCGCCTCTGCGGCTCCTGGAGCCAGCGGCTCGCCGCCACCCGGGGCGGCTTCTATCAGCGGCATCACCGCGACCCGATCGATGGTGAGCGTTTTGATCGAGCTCACCGCATGCGTCTTCACGTCGCGGCGGTTGATCGCGTCGCTGACCGCCCCGGTGGTGGAGTTAACCGCGTCCGCCGCCATCGTGGTGCATCCCGCCAGCCACAGCGCCGCCGCCAAAAGCGCCAACCGCGCCGGTCCCGCCTTCCAACTGGCTTTCATGACGTCACCTTGATCGACAATTCCTTGAGCTGGCGCGGATCGACTTGCGACGGCGCTCCGCTCATTGGGTCAACCGCCTTTTGCGTCTTGGGGAATGCAATCACGTCGCGCAGCGACTCGGCGCCGCACAGCATCATGCAAATCCGATCGACTCCGAAAGCGATTCCGCCATGGGGCGGCGCTCCATATTTCAGTGCGTCGAGCAGAAAGCCGAAGCGATCCATCGCCTCCTCGCGGGTCAGCCCCAACAATTCAAATACCTTCAATTGAAGCTCGCGGCTATGGATACGAATCGAGCCGCCGCCGAGTTCCTGGCCGTTAAGCACCATGTCGTACGCGAGTGCGCGAGCCTTGAGCGGCGCGGATTCGAGCATCGCAAGATCGCCGGGGTGAGGCGCGGTGAACGGATGGTTCACGGAAACCATGCGCTGGGCTTCGGCGCTGTAATCGAACAGCGGGAAATCGACCACCCACAAAAATTTGAGCTCGCCGGATTTGTCCAGACCGAATTTCGCGGCGAGCTGCAAACGGATGTCCCCGAGAACCGGCCGCACCTTGTCCGGCGGTCCCGCGACCATCAACAGCGTACCGCCGGCCTTCAATCCGGAGGCCGCGGTCGCCGCGGCTCTCTCGCCGTCGCTCAAATACTTTGCGATCGGTCCCTGCCATCCGCCCTCGCCCGCCTTTATCCACGCCAGTCCCATCGCATGGCGCGATTTCACCGACTCGGCAAGCTCGTCGAGTTCACGGCGGCTGAGCGCATGATCGCCCGGGAGGTTTATCCCGTACACGGATTCGGCGCGCGCGAGAATTTCCGCGAACACCTTGAACGAGGTCCCCGCGAATGCGGCCGTGAGATTTTTCAGCTCGAGCCCGAAGCGCATATCGGGCTTGTCGATGCCGAAACGTTCCATCGCCTCGGCATACGCAATCCGCGCAAAAGGCGGCTTCACGTCCAGGTCGAGCACGTTGCGATAAACCGACGCGATCATCCCCTCCGCGATCGATTGGATATCCTCGGGCCGCGGGCACGTCATCTCGATATCGATCTGGCTGAATTCGGGCTGGCGATTCGCGCGCAAATCCTCGTCGCGGAAACACCGGGCTATCTGATAATAGCGATCGAGTCCGCCGATCATCAGAATCTGCTTCAACAACTGCGGCGATTGCGGCAGCGCGTAGAATTTGCCGGGGTTCACGCGGCTCGGCACCAGGTAATCGCGCGCGCCCTCGGGCGTCGATTTGAAAAGTATCGGCGTCTCGACGTCGATGAACCCGTTTTGATCGAGATGGCTGCGAACCGCCTGCAACGCCTGATGGCGCCAGCGCAGGTTGCGCTGCATCTCGGGGCGGCGCAGATCGAGATAGCGGTGCTTGAGGCGGATTTCCTCGGCGGTCGCACCGGCGTCGGCAATCTGAAACGGCAGCGGCGCCGACGCGCTCAGAGTCTCGAATGCGCTGACCAGTACCTCGATTTCGCCGGTCGGAAGCTCCGCGTTGACGGTGCCGTCGGCGCGGCGCACCACCTTGCCCTTGACCGCAACGTAAAACTCCGAGCGCGTGTCGCCGGCCGCCGCGTGGGCGGCGCCGTCGTGCTTGGGATTCAGCACCAGCTGGACGATACCGTCGCGGTCGCGAAGATCGATGAAAATAAGCCCGCCGTGATCGCGCCGGGTCTGGACCCAGCCCCACAGCGCAACCTCGCGGTCAACGTCGGTGGCGCGAATCGCGCCGCAGTAATCGGTTCGAGGCCAGGGCGGCAGCGGAGAATATTGCTCAGTTTTCGGCATTACCCATCACAGTTCAATGCTGGTCGTGGTCGCAGAATACCTGTGCCCGGCGGCGCAAGAAACAGTCACTCTGCGCGAGCGTCCGCAATCGCGCGGGCCGCCTCCGCCACAGCGACTTCGCGCTGCGTGCTCTGCTTCAGGTCGCGGATTTGCACGACGCCGCGCGCCAGTTCGTCGTCGCCGATTATTACTGCGACGCGCGCGCCAATCTTCGACGCGCGCGCAAGCAACGTCTTCATCTTACGCTCGGGCGAGAGCATCTCGACGTTCAGATTCGCAGCGCGCAGATTGCGCGCCACGACGATCGCATGGCGCGTCGCCGCCGGCCCCATCGCAATTATCGCGGCGTCCGGCGCCCCGGTAGGCGCCAGCCCGGCCGCTTGCAGAGCCAGCGCCATCCGATCGACGCCGATCGCGAAACCGATCCCCGCAACCGCCGCGCCACCCATCGTCTCGACCAGCCCGTCGTATCGTCCTCCCGCCACGACCGTGCTCTGCGCGCCGAGGCCGCCCGCCATCACCTCGAACGCGGTGCGCGTGTAATAGTCCAGCCCGCGCACCATGCGCGGATTGACGGCGTATTGGACACTCGCGGCGGTCAAAAGTCCCTTTACGGTATCGAAGTGTGCCCGGCATTCATCGCATAGGTAATCGAGGCTATTAGGCGCCGACTCGGCGAGCTTCGCGTCAATTTTGCAGTCGAGCAGACGCAGCGGATTGCGATCGATGCGATTGTGGCAGTCGTCGCAGAGTTCGTTCCAATGCGCGCGACCCCATTGCACGAGCGCGCTGCGAAAGGCGGGCCGGCACTTCTGGTCGCCGATGGAATTGATTTCCATGGTGAACGGAACTTTGAGGTCGCGGCAAAGGTCGTCAATCATTATCAGCAGTTCGGCGTCGCAGGCGGCGTCGGGCCGGCCGAATATCTCGACGCCAAACTGATAGAACTGCCGATAGCGGCCCTTCTGCGGGCGTTCGCGACGGAACATCGGACCCGAGTAGAACAGCCGCTGCTCGGGCTCGGTGCGATCGAACCCGGCCTCGATGTATGCGCGCACCACGCCGGGCGTGCCTTCGGGCCGCAGCGCGACGACCGTTTCGCCTTCGTCGCGATCGGCGAATGTGTACATCTGTTTTTCGACGATGTCCGAGGTTTCGCCAGTCGAGCGCAGGTAGAGTTGCGTGCGTTCCAGCACCGGAATCCGGACCTCTTTCATCGAATAGCGCTCGACCAGCGCGCGAGCCCGCTCCTCGATGAGGCTCATCGCACGCGCGTCGGCGCCGATTAGATCTCGAAATCCTCTGAGTCGTGTCAGTTCCAAGTTGTCACACTGTTTTCAATTCATCACGCGCGAGCCGGGTCACCGCGCATCAAGCCGCGCAGTCGGCGAAAGCCGGCGAGCGCGACGCCCTCATCCGCGATCAGCCGGCGCGCTTTTTCGGAGGTGAAGTACCGGAAGTCCGCCTCGCGTTGCAAAGCGTCATGCGCGCAGCTCTTGAGTTCGTCGCGAGCGAGCGCGGGATGACACAAAATCTCAGTCACGCCCGGCTCAAGTGTGCGAATAAGATTCGTCCAGTAGGACTCGGTCTCGCCCACCCACGGCGGCCCGTTGAATACCAGATGATCGGGAGTGACGACGCCGAACCGGTCGAGCTGATCGAGAATCGCACCCATCCCTTCGCTGCCCATCCGCCGGCGCGACGCCAGCCTGATCGGCACGCGATACTCATTGGCCAGCCGCGCGTAAATCTCGTGATAGTCGGCGCGCAATTGCAATGTCCCCATGTGCGAATCGAGGTGCGTCGCATCGATTCCCGCGGCGAGCGCCTTTTCGATTTGCGCGCGCAGTTCCGCCTCCGCCTCGTCGAGGCGGGCATGCTCGTAAACCTGCGCGACGGTCTGCCATAGATACCCGCGCTCGTCCACCAGCGACGGCACTGCGCGCCGTCCCAGCACTGGTCCCCACTTGTAGCGATCCCATTCCGCGGTCAGCGTGAGATGTACGCCGAGGTCGGCGGCAGGATTGGTCCGCGCAAAGTCCGCCGCCTCCTCGAACCACGGGCACGTCACCAGAATCGTTGACGACGTAAACAGGCCATCTGTCAGGCCCCGGATGACGCCCTCGTTCTGGTCGTGGCACATGCCGAAATCATCCGCATTGAGGATGAGCACGCGCGCGTCCGCCGGGTAGCCGAGTCGTTCAGCCGTCGGTTGCGGGCGATTGCGAATTTTTCCCTTCGGTTCCATCCAATATTTCAATCGGTCGAGTTCAAGCTTCCGAATTTATCGGCCCGATCGGGAAAGAAAAAGGGCCGCCTTTTTTGGGCGGCCCTCTCTCGAAGCGCCGATTAGGCGTTGCTTCCTGAATTATACCGTCAGGACATGGATCGTGCAGGCGGAACCCAGCCCGATCACGTGGGCCTGGCCCGCCTTGGCGTTAGGCACCAAGCGGTCTTTCGCGCGATCGTCCTGCGTCAGATGCCAAACCACTTCGCAGATATTCGCGACGCCGGTGGCGCCGAGCGGGTGCCCCTTCGAGAGCAATCCGCCCGAAACGTTGACCGGATCATGGCCGCCGAGGCTCGGATGCATGCCGCCGCCCGAGTCGATGAACTTGCCGGCTTCGCCCTCGCCGCACAGTCCGAGGTTTTCGTAATGCACCAGCTCAGCCGTGGCGAAGCAGTCGTGCAGTTCGGTAAGCGCGATGTCCTTGGGTCCGATGCCGGCGGTCTCGTAGGCCTGCTTCGACGCGCGGCGCGTGAGCGTGCTGACGTCGGGCAGGGTGAGGTCGCGATCGGTCCACGGGTCCGAGGTGAGCACGGAAGCCGCCACTTTCGCGCGCTTGCGTCCGCCGGCAAGCTGTTTGAGCTTGTCCTCGCTGACCAGAATCGCCGCCGCCGCGCCGTCTCCGGTCGGGCAACACATATAAAGCGTGTTGGGATAAGCGATCATGCGCGCATTCATCACGTCTTCGAGCGAGACTTCGTTGCGGTACTGCGAAAATGGATTCTTGGTCGCGTGCTTGTGCGACTTCACCGAGATTTTTGCGAAGTGCTCCAGCTTGGTGCCGTACTTGCGCATATGCTCGATGCCCGCCTGGCCGAAGACCACGGGCATCGTGCCGGAGCCGAGCTTGCCCTCGGTCACGTACGCGGGATCGCCGCCGCCTGCCCCGCCGAGCAATCCCGCCTTGCCCATCTGCTCGACGCCAACCGCCATCGCGATGTCATACATCCCGGACGCGACCGACATATACGCCTCGCGAAACGCGGTCGAGCCGGTGGCGCAAGCGTTGGTGACGTTGATTACCGGGATTCCGGTCTGGCCAATCTGCTGCAGGATTCTCTGTCCGACCATCGCGTTGGACTGCTGGAGATTTCCGCAGGCGAACATCCCGACGTCCTTGATTGAAATTCCGGCGTCCCTGAGCGCGAGGATCGCCGCCTGGCCGCCGAGTTGGGGGACGGTCTTGTCGGGATAGCGTCCGAATTTGATCATCCCGGTTCCCAGAACATAAACATTTCGCATCTTGATTCCTCCTGGCGGCCCGGCTGCAAGCCCGGGTCCGTCGTAATATTGCTCGGCGCGCTTGCTGGGCGCCCTAATTCTTGCTCGGCCGGTATGAAAAGGCGACTACGTCGTGCCCTTCGCGATCCTTGGCCGCAACGCCGGTCACCAACTCAACCGGCAGGTTGAAAATCTTGTTGGGTTCCTTCTGCGCCTGCTCGGGATCGACGTCGGTCAGAGTCGCGCGGACGCTGATGCCCTCGGGCAGATCGACAATCGCCGTCACAAACGGCGTCTTGATTCCCGGATATGACTGATGCACGACCGAGAACACGTACACCTTGCCCTTGTCGGACAAGGGCAGCGGAGTGAACTTGTCGGTCTCGCCGCACTTCGAGCATGCGACGCGCTTGGGATCGATATAAATCGCGCCGCACGCGCACTTGATAGCTTCGAGATGGGGCTTGGGCGCCAATTTCAGCCATGGAACAATTGGGCGCGGTCCTGTGTCAGTAGCTTGAGCCTGCTCAGCCATACAGATCCTCCGAACGGTTCAATGATGGGTCAGAATGACTAACGCCGCCCGTGCGGCGGCGCCGTCTTCCGCTTTGGCCGGAGTTTCCCACAGGGAGCTGGAAGTCGTCAACCCTCGCGCCCGCGCCGTAAATCGAGCCGTGGGGCCGTTATGCGAGGCCGGCGAAAATCGAGCGGTAGGACGCTCGCGCCGCGCCCCGCGAAGGCTACTTGTGCCGCCAGTTGGGCGGCCGCTTCTCGACGAATGCGCTGGTTCCCTCGACTCGATCCGCGCTGCCGAACACTACCCCGAACGCCTGCTGCTCGAAGCGCAAGCCGGCATCCTCTTCCATCGTGAACGCGGCCCGCAGCGCGGCCTTCGCCTGGCGCAGCGCAACCGCGGATTTGGCCGCGAGTTTTTCCGCCAGCTTGCGCGCGCTTTCGGCAAGCTCGGCGGCCGCCACGACCTGGTTTGCGAGGCCCAGTTCAAGCGCCGTCTTCGCGTCGAACATCTCGCCCGTCATGATCAGCTCGCGCGCCTTGTTATGGCCGATTCGATGCGGCAGGCGCTGCGTGCCGCCGAAGCCCGGGATGAGTCCGAGATTTATCTCGGGCTGCCCGAAACGGGCCTTATCGCTGGCGATGATCAGGTCGCACGCGAGCGCAAGCTCCAGGCCGCCGCCGAGCGCGAAGCCGTTGACCGCCGCGATGACGGGAATCGGCAGGTCCTCGAAACTTTCCATTACGCGATGGCCCAGGCGCGAAAAATCGAGTCCGTCAGCCGCCGACATTTTGGACATCGCGGCGATATCCGCGCCTGCGACGAACGCCCGATCGCCCGCGCCTGTGACGATTAGCACGCGCACCGACGAGTCGTGGCGGACCTCGCGAATCACGCGCGCCATTTCCTCGAGCACCTCGCGATTCAACGCGTTGAGCGCCGCCGGACGGTTAACGGTCAGGGTCGCAATCGCGGCTTTTTCGAAAATTATATTTTTGAGGTCCACCTGCCCGCTCCTTGGAAAATCGCGCCGCCCGCGCGGTGCCACGAGTCCCGCGCTTCTAGTTCCGCCCTGCGCGGTTTGACTGTCAACCCCCGCCGGAGCGCGAAGTTTGCCGGGCCGCTGCTTGCGTGGAACTCATCGCGCGCGAAACAATGCGCCCGTGCCAGGCAAATCCAGGGACTATGCCGCCGCGAGCGTCCGCGCGATCGCCGGCTTGCTCGCTCCCGCCATCGTGCTCGCCGCCGCATCCGGATGCACTCCGCAGGCGCAGCAATTTGTCAACAAGATTCGCGCTGAATCAGCCGAGAAATGCAATGAAGGCAACCAGGCCGCCTGTCATACGATCGTGCAGGCGCTCAGCGACACCAAGGTTGCCATCGAATCCACCGCGCCGCTCGAGACGCAAACCCCCGCTTGCAACGCCGGCAAACAGGACGCGTGCCAACAACTCGCCGTCCTCCACGGTGAGTTGAGTTCATGGTGCTCGACGGGCAACGACCCGGCGTGCGCTGCCGTCAACACCGGTCCGTGGCCGGCGAAATGGGACGAGCCCGCGCTGATCGGCGCGGCCAAGCTGGCGTGCCTGAGCGGCCAGTTCAAGCCGGATTCAAACACCTGCCAGGCCTTGCAAACGATGTAGCGAGATCCGCTCAGGACGCCCCGCGCTCGGCCACGATCACCATCCGCTTGCCGTACAGGAGCGCCGGCGACAGCACGTGGCCGATGATCTCGCGAGTGACCTCGTCGCGCGGCGGGCGATGGCCGGGGCGGCGCGCGTTGCGGGCGGATGCAGCCGCCGAAAATTTCATCGCCATCCACAAAATCGGGACGAACGGCGACATCGCCACCGAGGTGGGACTCCAGCGGTCGGTGTAAACCTCGAGATGGTCAAAGCCCGCCAGCCGCATCATATATCGCGCGCGATAGTAGTCGAGCATGAACGCGTGGCCGTGATAAATCCGCCGCGGATTGCGGCTGCGCGGCGTCTGAATCTCGTTCATCAAGCCGCGGCGCAGATTGCGCTGCCCGGTGAGAAAGCCGCTGGCCCGGGCCGACAGATGCATCAGGTTGGGCGTGGTCAGCACGATCTTTCCGCCGGGCCTGATCACGCGCGCGCAATCGCGGAGAAATCCCATCTGATCCTCGAGATGCTCGATCCCTTCGCGCGACAGCACGTAGTCGAAGGACTCGTCGCGAAACGGCAGCGCCTCGTTGGCATCCGCGCAAACCCATGCGGCGGCCGGTTCGCGCCACGCCGCAGGAAAAAGATCGACCGAAACGACGCGGTAGCCCAAAGCCGACAGCGCGCGCGACTGGATCGCTCCGCCCGCCGGGATGTCGAGCACGACTCCCGGCTTCATCGCGCCGAACAGTCCGTCGCTTCGCCCGCGCCGGCGAACGACTACGTCGCCCTCGATCGGCCGCGATTGCGAATCTGGCAAGGACTACTGCCGCTCTTCGAAGCCGAGCGAGATCATCATCTCGCGCAGCGATTGATCGACGACCAGGTAGTCGGTGAGCGAGAGATACACGTGGCATCCGCGATGCCCTTCCCCGCCCGGGATCTCCACGATTTTCAGCACCCGATCACCGTTAATCATCATCGGCTTGCCATCCATCGTCACGCGCAGCCACATTTCCAGCTACCTTCCCGCAAGCCGGCTTAGTACTCGGGCTTGAAATCGAAACGATGAATCGCCTCGATGAAGCGGATCGTGTGCGTCTTCGAGCGCATCACGACGCTGTTGGTCATCGCGCCGCCGGAAAAGAATCGCACGCCGCGCAGATAGTCGCCGGTGGTCACTCCCGTCGCCGCGAACATCACGTTGTCTCCCGCCAGTTCCTCCAGCGTGTAGCGATGCTTCAAATCCATGATTCCCATCGCCAGGCACGCCTCCGCCTCCTCCGGGTTGCGCGGCACGAAGCGGCACTGCATCTCGCCACCGGCGGAACGAATCGCGGCGCCGGCCAGCACGCCCTGATGCGCGCCGCCGATTCCGATCAGCACGTCGATTTCGCTCTCCGGCCGGGTGGTGGCGATCGCGGCGGACAGGTCGCCGGCCGACAGCATCTTGATCCCGGCGCCGGCGCGGCGCACTTCATTGATCAACTTCTCATGGCGCGGGCGGTCGAGGATCGCGACCCGCAAATCCTCGACGTAAACTTTTTTTGCTTCGGCCAGTGCCTTGAGATTGTCGGTCGGCGACCTGTCGATATCGATCACGCCGCGCCCGGCGGGCCCGCACGCGACCTTGTCCATGTAAGTATCGGGGCAGCGCAGGATTCGCCCGCGCTCCGCCAGCGCAACGCACGACAGCGCGTTGGGTCCGCCGGTGGCGCAGATCAGCGAACCTTCGATCGCGTCGAGCGCGACGTCAATTTCGGTTCCGGCGCCGGTGCCGACGATTTCGCCCTCGTACAAAAACTCGGCGTCGCCCTCTTTGCCTTCGCCGATCACTATCTTGCCGTCCATCGCGACCGAGTTCAGCGTCTTGCGCATCGCGTCGCACGCCGCTCGATCCGCCAGCCGCTCGTCGCCCTTACCGATGAAACGCGCCGCCGCCAGCGCCGCGGCTTCCGTCGCGCGTACTACTTCGAGGGCAAGATTCCGTTCCATCCGGGCCTCCAGGTCAGTTCGATGCAGTCTTCAGCGGGCGTCCGAACAGCGATTCTATCAGGTGATAGCCGTCGCCGACGAGCAGGCCCGCCGCGGTACCGTCGCTTTCCGTGTAGCGGCGCGGCGCGCCGGCGCCCGCTTTCGACTGCGCCGACGTCATCAGCGCGAACGGGACGGGTTCCGGCGAATGAGTCTTGAGCTGGCTCGGCGTGGCGTGATCCGGCATCAGCAGAATCGCAAACTCGCCCAAGCCGCCCAGTCCCGCGAGCATCGGCCCGATAATCAACTCGTCGATACGCTCGATCGCTTCCTTCTTCAGGTCGGCGCGGCCCATGTGACCGGCCTCGTCGGGCGCCTCGATATGCAGCAGCAGGAAGTCGCGCGCTTTGAGCGCTTCGAGACCGTAACGCGCCTTGGCGGCGTAATCGGTATCGAGAAATCCGGTGGCTCCCGGAACCTTGATCAGGTTCAGCCCGGCCAGCCGGCCCAGGCCGTTGACCAGATCGACGGCCGATATCACCGAGCCCTCGACGCCGAAGCGTTCCTTCAGCGTCGGCACCGCGGGCCGCGTGCCCTGCCCCCAAAACCACGCCGAAGTCGCCTCGGTTTTGCCGCCGGCTCGGCGCGCCTTGTTCACCGGATGTTCGCGCAAAATCTCCGCCGAACGCCGCATCAGATCGCGGAGCAAATCCGCGCCCGCGCCCTTGGGCAGATACGCCTCGACGGGCTTGCCCGTGATGTCGTGCGGGGGCGTGAGATGGGTCGTCGCGACTCCGCCGCGCCACATCATCAGATGCCGGTAGCTGACGCCGTTGAAAAACTCGATTCCGCCGCCGGCCAGATGCTTGCGCAGGTCGGCGACGATCTGCGCGGCTTCTTCGCTGGTAATATGGCCCGCGGTGAAATCGTTCATTATCATCGCGCCGCCGTCACCCGGCTTCAGCGATACGAGATTCATTCGAAACACCACGTCGCGCGGCCCCATCTCGATTCCCTGGCTCGCCGCTTCGATTGGCGCGCGCCCGGTGTGATAGCGCGCCGGGTCGTAGCCCAGCATCGTCATCGTGCCGACGTCGCTGCCCGGGGGCATCCCCTTGGGAATCGTTGCGACCATCCCGAGCGTCCCGCGCGTCGCCATCAGGTCCATGTTGGGCTTGTGCGCTGCCGCCAGCGGCGTCATCCCGCCGAGTTCCTCGCACGGCCAATCGGCCATCCCGTCGCCGTGTATGATGACGTACTTCATCGCATCAATCGGTCCGCTTCGAGTCGCGCCGCTTATTCGCGCTCCAGAACTTTCAGCACTTTCGCCAACTCCGGTTCGACCACGATCGTGTTGCTTAAGTTCTTGAGCGCCGTGTCGGGATCCTTCAAACCGTGTCCGGTGAGCGTGCACACGACGACCGCGCCCGGCTTGAGCATCCCGGCGCCCGCGTACTTGAGCAGCCCCGCGACCGACGCGGCCGACGCCGGCTCCGCGAACACGCCGCCGCTCGCGATCAAGCGATACGCCGCGAGGATCTCCGAATCGGTCACGATGTCGATAGTCCCGCCCGACTCGTCGCGCGCGCTGGTCGCGCTCTTCCAGCTCGCGGGATTGCCGATTTTGATCGCCGTCGCGATGGTATGCGGGTCGTCGATCGGATGGCCGACCACAATCGGCGCCGACTCTGCCGCCTGGTAGCCCATCATCTTCGGCAGCCGCTCGCTCAATCCCACGGATTTATATTCCTGGTAGCCGGCCCAGTAGGCCGTAATATTCCCGGCGTTGCCGACCGGCAGAAAATGATGCGTCGGCGCGTCGCCCAATTGATCGCAAATCTCGAACGCCGCCGTTTTCTGCCCCGCGATTCGATCGGGATTGACACTGTTGACCAGCCGAATCCTGACCGGATCCCGCTCCGCAAGATCGCGCACCAGCTTCAGGCAGACGTCGAAGTTGCCAATCACCTCGAGCACCCGCGCGCCATGCATCACGCTTTGCGACAGCTTGCCAAGCGCCACCGCGCCCTTGGGAATCAGCACGTACGCCTTGAGCCCCGCGCGTCCGGCGTAGGCAGCCGCGGACGCCGCCGTGTTGCCGGTCGAAGCGCAGATTACCGCGCGCGCGCCCTCGCCCAACGCCTTCGAAATCGCCAGCGTCATGCCCCGGTCTTTGAACGAGCCGGTCGGGTTGGCGCCTTCGAACTTAAAGTAAACCTTGATGTTTGGCCCGAGCCGCTTTGCCAGCACGGGCACCTCGATAAGCGGCGTGTTGCCTTCGTTCAGGGTGACCACCGGCGTCGAATCCGTCACCGGCAGGAAGCGGCGGTAATGCTCGATCAGTCCGGGCCAGTAAGACAGCCGCTGCTCTTTCGATCCGCGCTTGGAGTCCGACGCCATCGCCTAAAGCTTCTCCTCGATTCGGATAAACGCGGGGGCCGACTGCACGATTTTCTTCCTTCGAATCTCCGCCAGCGCGCGTTTCAGGCTGCGCTCGGGCGCGTCATGGGTCCGCATGATAATCGGCACCGTCCGCGCCGCTCCGCGACCCTTCTGGATCACCGACGCGATCGAAAGCCCGTGACGGCCGAGCACCGTCGCGATCGCGCCAAGCACCCCGGGCTTATCCCGCGCCATGAACCGCAGGTAATACTCGCATACCACGTCGTCCATCGGCTTGACACTGGCGCTCTTCATCAGGCGGATCGGAAATCCAAACGCGTGCGCCCGCGCCGAGCCTGCGGCCAGACGATGCCGCGCGATTTCCAGCATATCGGCCACCACCGCCGTCGCCGTGGGCATCTCGCCCGCGCCGAGTCCCGAATACATTGTCGCGCCGAGCGCGTCGCCGTGGATATAGATCGCATTGTACGCGCCGCCGACGCCGGCCAGCAGGTGGCGTTGTGGGATCATCGTGGGATGCACCCGCGCCTCGATCGCGCCGTCGTCATCCTTGCCGATGGCAAGCAGTTTGATCGCGTAGCCAAGCTCGCGCGCGTAGGCGATGTCGGCCTGCGTAATCCGCGTGATCCCTTCGGTATAAATCTGCGCCGGTTTCACCATCACGCCAAAGGCAAGCGTGACCAGCAGACAAAGTTTGTGGGCCGAATCATGCCCCTCGACATCGAGCGCGGGGTTTTTCTCGGCCAGGCCCCTGTCCTGCGCGTCGGCGAGCGCGGCGCTGAACTCGACGCCGTCCTCCGTCATCGTGGTGAGGATGGAATTGCAGGTGCCGTTGACGATTCCATAAGCCGCGCGTTGGCGATCGCCGGCCAGCGCCTCGCGCAGGGTGCGGATGATCGGCACGCCGCCGCCGACGCTTGCCTCGAAACCGACCGCCAGGCCGCGCATCCCGGCCTCGCGGAAAATCTCGCCGCCATGCTCTGCGAGCAAAGCCTTGTTCGCGGTAACGACGTCCTTGCCCGCCGCCAGAGCCTGCATGATCAGTGCGCGGGCCGGCTCGTAGCCGCCAAACAGTTCGACCACGATATCGATATCGGGACGCGCGACCACCGCCGCGGCGTCGCGCGTAATCAGTTTCGCCGGCACGCCAAGCGCGGCGACCAGCTTGACCCTCAGGTCCGCCACCGCCGCCAACTCAA
>NZ_DATCTO010000003.1 GCF_036567905.1 Candidatus Binatus sp. | reverse complement strand
GCTCCTAAAAAAGGAGCGCGACCGCCTTTCATCGCTGAAGCTTCTCTATTCCGGAACTGCCATATCGGAATCGACAGCGTGGCCTATGGCGGCGATCGCTGTGTCGCCGCAATCGACACCACCGCGGACGCGCCCGCGCGCGTCAGGCGTCGTACGCCGCAGCCGATTTCCACGACTGTGTCGGTCCGCTTGGGCTGGTAGCCAGACGCCGCTCACCATCGGCCCCGCGAGCTGCCGATCATTTCGGCCAGGTTCCCCTGCGCCGGCTCGAATGTCAGCGCGATACCATCGTCATCCGGCGCTGCAAATTTTCGTCCCAGTTCAGCCAACACCTGCTCCAGCCGCTGGCAAGGCAGCGGACGCCTGGCGCCGCTACCGGGCAGGTGGAGGCCCGCGCGCCGGATCGCGGCCGATTTTCTGATCGGCGCTCACGCCCTGGTCGCCGCCGACCGGCTGCTGACGCGCGATGGAGGTTTTTACCGTAGATATTTTTCCGGCCTGCGGGTAATCAATCCCGCCGCTGGGCCGTAGCCGGCGGGGACCAACTCTCTTGCGCTTGCTGTCTTCTCGTATAGACGATAATATCTTTACGACCACACAGGAGGGCTGCAGTGCCACTCAACATTCGCAACGAAGCAGTCAATCAGCTCGCCAAGAAACTGGCCGTGCGCAAGCACCTGAATAAGACCGAGGCGGTGAAGATGGCCCTGGAGAATGAACTGCGGCGCATCGAGGAGGCGCTGCCTCTGCGCGAAAGGCTTCGCCCGCTGCAGCAAAGAGTGCTGGCCAGGCCGGCCACCGGACTCGAGGCGGACAAGGCTTTCTACGACGAGCTAGGCGGGAACACCTGGTGTTCGTCGATGCCTCTGCCATCGTAGCTATTCTCACTCGTGAGCCGGAAGCCGACGCACTGGCCGATCTGTTGGACGCGGCACGCGCACCCATCACCTCGCCGATCGCTCTCTTCGAGGCCGCGGTGGGCATCTGCCGCAAGCGGCACGCCAGCGTCGAGGAGGCCGAAGATGATGTTCGCGAATTTCTAGAAGTGGCCGGGGTCGAGCTCGTTCCGATCACTGCGAAGGAAGCAGAGACGGCACTCTCTGCGTTTTCGCGCTATGGCAAAGGACGCGGCCATCCCGCGCAGCTCAACCTCGGTGATTGCTTCGCCTACGCCGTGGCCAAGAATCACCGCAGGGCGCTCTTGTTCAAGGGCGATGATTTCGACAAGACCGACATCCGCTCCGCGAGTCACTCCCGCTGAACGGACGAAGAGAGGAGAGGGGATCGTCATTATTATATTCTCATCCGCTTTCGGGTTCACCGGGGTACCGGTCCGCCTTGGGGGTCGATACCCCGATTTTGCTCCGCAGGCAGAGGGGGAAGTGTCGCCTAAATCGCCTGGAGAAGTAACATTTTCCTCACGCTCGGTGGCCATGACATGCGTCCCGGCCCCTCTTTGGGCCGGCGGGAAAGACGTCGGATTAAAGCCGTCAGGGGGCGATGTCTTGATACCCCGGAAAAGATCGTCAGGAATCGTCAGTGGCAATAGTGACAAGCAGCCATCACCGAATCGCTAGACCTTTCCCATGTTTTTCGAGGAAATACCTGGCCAAAACCTGCTCGGGAGTCGGCTTTTCGGATGTGTGCTGACAGGGTTATTGACGGTCACTGACGATCACTGACGATCTTTTCCGGCGTTCGGAAGCCCAGACCAGGAATACTATGTGTCTGCCGCCGATATCGGCGCGGCTGAACTGGACCTGAATTCCGACGGCGCGGAGATTGCTTGCCATGCCGCGCAGCGCGTTGCTCAGCGCGTTGGGCGCCTTGGTGCTTCGGTAGGCGCGTAAATCCAATGTCCGCGAACACGTTACCGCTCATAGTCAGCTTGTTCATCAGACCGCCGGCGTGGAGGCGTTCGGCTGTTTCGTGAATCGTGGCCGTCAGAGGGCTACTACACTGCGTTGTCTTTTTCATGGCGTGTTTCCTCAATTGTTCTGTGATGTAGCCTCCTTGGCGCGGTGCGCCCGACTTCGGGTTGTAGTCTTTCGTTCCACCCGCCGGCGCGTCTGGACAAAAGCGCGCAGGACCGCGTTAATACGTGTCTGATAGCCTCTGCCGCGCGCCTTGAACCAGTCGAGAATATCGCCATCGAGGCGAATGTGAATATCCTGCTTGGCGGGCGGTAGTCCAACCATGACGGTGCTTTCCCAGCCTGCGGACAAGGGACCTTCGTCCTTATCGGCGAGCCGTTCAACCTCCGCCTGGGACATCGCATCGACGCGCTTCCAGTCTGTCTTGCTCTCACCACGCGCAATTTTGCGTCTGATTTTGTCAGCCGAAAATCGTGCGGTATTTTCGTTCTTCCGCATCTCTTGCCCTCCTGAAGGAAATAAGCCGGATGGCCTCCACGCGCTCGGTCCATACGACAGCGAAAAATCTATTCGTCAACAGCCCGACGGTCACAAAGCGTTCCTCGGCGTGACGTGGGGACGGGTATGTGAATACCGGACGTCCGTCGAACAGCTTGGTTGCTTCGATCAGATCCAGGCCGTGGTCCGCCAGATTGATCGCGCGTTTCTTCTCGTCCCACTCAAAGTCTATCGATCTTTGTATCCATAATTATGTACATAGTCAAGAAAATTAAACAAACAAAGGATTGGGGAGACTTTTCCTCCGCGAAGAGGTGATCTGGCGTGAGATGATCTGGCATGATGTTCGAACCGAAAACACCCTTGATTTATGGGGGTTCCATGGTCTGGTATTATTTGGCAGAAGGTGCCCACAGGATTAGCAATCTGATGCCTTCGACCACTTGGCACCTCTCCGCGCGAGAGAAGGCGATTGGTCAACATCGATCGCCAGCGCGCAAGCCGCTGGCAGAGTTGCTTGCGTTCCTTCGATGCGGGCTACTGACGGTCACTGACGATCACTGACGATCTTTTCCGGGGTTCGGAAGCGCAGACCAGGGATACTACGCGTCTGCCGCCGGTATCGGCGCGGCTGAACTGGATCTGAATTCCGACAGCGCGGAGGTTGCTTGCCATGCGGCGCAGCGCGTTGCTCAGCGCATTGGGCGCCTTGGGCCAGCGTACCGAACGGCGCATGCTTTCGCTCATCATGCAGTTGAGCCGCGCATGCAGTTCTGCGACCGTCCCGCTAAAGCCCTCCCGGGCCAGTTGGGCAACAGGTTCGTACAGCGGTGAGGACTCAAGCGCCAGGTTGTGCGTCTCGGCGCGGTTGGACTGGTAGGCAGTCAGGGCCTCGCCTGGTTTCATTCCGAGGCTTTTCTCGCACGCATTTACCCAGATCGCGAAGTCGGCCATCCGCGGCGGCTGATCGAGCCTGACGTTGGGCAGGTTCCTAAGTCCCGCAGCGGCGGCATCGAGCAGCGCACCCAGGATTCGTGGTCGTACCTGCTCGAATTCGCGCCAGAACCGCGCCTCGTCGCGGCGCATCTCGGGCTTCATGTCGAGGAACTCCACGATCACCGCGCGATCGAGAAAGTCCGGCCGCGCGGCACCCAGGTCGGGAATCGCATTGAACACCATGGGACGGGTAGCGTCGAAGATCGCTTCGTCATGGTCGCTATAGAGTTCCCGGCCACCGAAACCGCCGCCGGTGGCCAGTCGGCAAGCCGCGTCGGCGAGTTCCTCTGGCAGATGGCTCAAGTTATCGAAGCATACGATCCAGGAGTTCCTTGCCGCCGCGGTCAGATCGCGAACTTCACGGGGCACGCCCCGCAGTGCCCCGGTGCGCGGGTCGATCAGCGCGCTGATTATTCTGCACGCGGTCGTCTTTCCCGCTCCCTGCTCACCCTTGGCGACAAGGATGGGGCAGGGCACGCTGGGACGCAGCGCCGCGACCAGAAAGGCCTTGATCAGAGTCCATCCCTTGTGGTCGACGTTGAGGAATCCGCGTAATTCTTCGAGACTGCCGCCGCGCTCGGGTGCGGGCAGCGGCTGCGAGCCGCGTGTGCGATGGAATCTCGGCGGCGGTCGATTTACTATCCGCCAACCTTCGGCGTCGATCTCGACCGCCCGCCAGGCGCGATCGCACAGGTCGAGATAGAGTTTCCCTCGGTGATTTGCGACCCGCAGATTGATGGGAAATTCCTCACCGTCAAACAGGGCTTTCGCCTCGAACAACTCCACCGTGGCGTGGATTGCTTGCGCGCCGGGGCTGTTGCCTGTCTCCCGGTAATAGGTCCGCAGCAGGAAGAGCTGGAACGGGCGGGAGCGGATCGGGTAATTCTGCCACTCGCGCAGTCAGCAAAGTTACGAACCTGAAGGATATGACTTAGATGTTTGGAACCAGCTTCTTCCATTTGCGCCGGTTACAGCGGCGACAGAGCGTTTGCAGGTTGGGTTCTTCCGAGTCCCCACCCTTGCAGATGGGGACGATGTGATCGATTTCCAGATTTCTCGCGCTGTGACATCTGCGGCAGCGACCGCCGTCGCGTACCAGCACCGCCGCGCGCACGCTGTCCAGGATATGAATTCTTGCGGCGCGATCCTCCTCACACGGCTGGTCGAGAGAGCCGTAGCGAATGAATGGCCGAAGCACCTCGAGTTCCACCGGCTCGGTCGCTCCGATCAGGGACTCGAGCTTGTGCGGATTAACCGGCAGAGCGTTGTCCATGCGCGCTGCCAGCATGAGCAGGCAGAGCAAGTGGGATTTTCATACGTCGGGAAGCTGTCTGAACCGCTGGTCGAGCAGCAGGTCGCAGGGCAGCCGAATCTCCCTGCGGGTTCGCTCGAATTGTCGAAAATTACGAAAAGACAAATAGTCCATCGATTACCCAGTAGATAACATCGGTCGGTTGCGTCTTGGCCCTTGTACGAATCGTTTTTTGATTGACGGCTACTATCCGGAGCTCGCAAGAATATTTATCTTGACGACTTCGACCGGTTCCTTGCGGTATCGATCCAGGTCGACTCCTTCCAGTTCCGGAATCCCGCCGTAGTTGACTGCGCCCTTTCGGCTCGTGCGGATGAGTTCAACGCCGGCACCAAATGCACGCCGGCTATCGCTCAGACCGAGCAATCTTCCGCGTAGCTCGCGCTCCTCGTCCGAGAGTTCATCGAGCCGTTGGCGAACCCGTCGGTAACGGCGCGCCGCGTCCGACCAGTTCGGATCACTGCTCAGGTCTTGCTCCTTGAATCGAGGCTCCGGCCACCGGTTCTCAGTGACGTTTCTCCAGAACTCGACTTCGGCCTGTACCAGCCTCTCTATGTACCCGTGATCGGGCATGACCTTGACCAGCGCTCCGCGTCGGCCGTCGAATGACCAGTAGTGCAGTTCTCGGGCACGTGAGACTTCAAGCTGGTGCTGCAACTGGGCGTAGTAGTGCCTTGGGACCTGGCCCTCAAGCGCGAGCGCGTGATCGCGCCGGCTCAGCGGGCACTTGATCTCGAGAACCAGCGAGGCATCGAAGTTCAGCCCGTCCAACGAAGCGCGCATCCACGATAGGTGGTCGTGAGACAGGCAGTGCGGCTCCATGATTTCGGCGGTCTCCGCTTCGTAAGCCGCCCGTGCCGCCGCTTCGAGCTTACGCCCCCGGCGGGTCGCGAGATTGTCGCGGTCAGGTTCTTCGCTTCGGCGGGTCTTTATCTCCCACAATGTCCGCGGCATCATCCACCGCGAGTCGCCCATCACGACCGGGGCGTCGCTGGAACCGAGCCCGCCCCGTCGCCAAACGTGTTCATGCCGGCGTAATCCCACACGTTGGTCCGGTTGCGGCCGAAACGACCCAGCTCGATGTTATTGACGTGCGGCACGCCGCCGTTCTTGAAGACGAACACCAGCTCGTGCTTCGACCGATAGAGCGACCCCATCCCCCCATTAGTTTTGTTCCATACGCACGGGGGGCTTCCGCTCGGACCGCAGCCTTCATCGTCCTGGCTGGCATGCTCTTGCCAATGGCGCCCATCACGGATAGGCGGATTTCCGTTAGGTTCCTTGTGGTTTCCCAGAACTCCGATGACGGCCGAAAATTCCCTGTTCGCGTTGAAGAAATTCCCTGTTCCGTTGAGTAGGGAATTTCGACGAAAACCTCAGAGAAAGCTTGGCATTTCCGGCGGTCGTTTTACTCGGTAGAAGCCCAAATCGAGCAAATTCCCTGTTTTTCCCTGCAGAACAGGGAATTCGGAGATAAAGGCCCTCAGCACTTGCTTCGCTCGATGAAATTGCAAGGTCGCCATCACCGTGGACAGGTTTGTATCGAAAGCGACCACCTGAGTCTTTTCGCTCCATTCCCTCTGGACTTGCCGATTGAATTGCGCGATGAAGCATCTAACGCGTTTGCGTGAAGTCCGGTGCGCCCACGCGTGGCACGTTCGATGCTCCGTCATCGAAAGTCAAAACCGATCAATTATGCGCTGGCGACTCTCTCGAGCCGCATAGCGAGGAGAAAACAGGCCAATGGATACTTACCGTGAACTTTCTATCGGGGTCCCGAAAGAATACGAGTCGATCCGTGCGACTGCTCATCGCTTCGCGAAAGAAGTCATGCGTCCGGCCGCGATCGAACTCGATCGGATGGCCGATCCCCAGGATGTCATCGCGCCGAATTCCCTGATGAGACAGGTTATGAAGAAGGCCTACGGCCTTGGCTATCATGTGGCGGGAATCCCGGTCGCGCTGGGTGGGCTGGGACTCGATCCGCTCGCCAGTCATATCCTGCATGAGGAACTGGCGTGGGGATCGGTTGACCTGTCGATAGCCATCGGTGTCTCGGGTTTCCCGGCCATGATGGCCGCCACCAGCGGCAACCCCGATCTGTACGAAACCATCATGAAGCCGTTCATCGCGGACCGCGAAGCCGCGTTCATAGGATGCTGGGCGATCACCGAGCCCAGCCATGGATCCGATCAGTTGATGGTAGGCACGCCCGAGTTTCACGATCCGAAGGTGAAGGGCGAAGTCGTCGCGCGCGCCGACGGCGACTCCTACGTCATCAGCGGCCAGAAGGCGGCCTGGGTTTCCAACGGCACCATTGCGACTCACGCGGCGCTCTACCTGAGGGTCGAATCCGAATCGTCTCATTCAGCAACAGGAATGTCCGGCGGCGGCGTCGCGGTGGTTCCACTGAATCTGCCGGGAGTGTCGAAGGGCAAGCCGCTCAACAAAATGGGGCAGCGCGCGCTCAACCAGGGCGAGATCTTTTTCGAGAACGTGCGCATCCCGCGCCATTACATGGTCGTGAACTCGGATACCTATGAGCAGCACACGATGGCGACGCTGACCATGGCCAACGGCGGCATGTCCACCGCCTTTACCGGGCTCGCCCGCGCCGCATACGAGGTTGCGCTGGACTATTCGCGGGAACGGGTCCAGGGCGGGCGCCCCATCTGCGAGCATCAGCTGGTGCAGAAGCACCTGTTCGAAATGTTCACCAAGGTCGAGGCATGCCGCGCCCTGTCGCGTGCGGTCACCGTTTACAACAGCTCGTCAGGGGCGCCTTCGCTGCAACATGCCATCGCCGCGAAGACCTTCTGCACGCAGGCCTCGTTCGAGGTGGCCAACGACGCCTTGCAGATTTTCGGCGGCAACGGGTTGAGCAGGGAATATCCGATCGAGAAGTTGTTCCGCGATGCGCGCGCCTCGCTCATCGAGGACGGCACCAACGATGTCCTGAGCCTGGCCGGCGCGCGACACATCCTGGCCGAGGCCGATGGTCACGCGCACGCGTAGCAGCCACGGCCGCATTTGGCTGATCGCGATGGAGGTCGCAGATGGCGCGCGTACAGGGAGCGATTGAGCAGCTGATCAGGATGCGCGTGAAGCAGCATCCGCGCGAAACCTGGCTCAAGTTCAAAGACCAGGAATTTTCGTGGGAGCAGGTGTTAAGCAACAGTCATCGCGCGGCCAACGGCTTGCTTGCGCTCGGCATCGCGCCTGGCGACCGCGTCGCGATCATGATGGGAAATCGCCCCGAATTTTTGTGGATACACTTTGCGATCGGTTTCATCGGCGCGGTGAGCGTTCCCGTCAACACGTCGCAGCGCGGCGTGACATTGCATCACGTGCTCGCGGACTCCGACTCCGCGGCGGTGATCTTCGAAGAGCTGCTGCGCGATTCGGTGATGGCGGTAAGGGACTCGCTCCCGAGCCTGAAAGCTACCGTGGTAGCCGACGGCAAGACCGCCAAGGGCGTAGATACGACTCTGGATGCGCTCATGGCGCATCCCGATCGGGAGCCCGACGTCGATGTCGGCTCGGGCGCCGGTGGCGCAAGCATGATGTACACCTCGGGCACCACCGGGCCTCCGAAAGGCGTCATCGCCAGCGGCGGAGACAGCACTGCGCTCGCTGCGGTGCTGGGCGCCATCAAGCTGCGTCCCGGCGAGACCATCTACACGGCGCTCCCGCTGTTTCACGGCAACGCGCTGATGATCTCGGGATTCGGCTCGATGCTTCTCGATGCCAAATTCGCGATCGCCGAGCGCTTCAGCGCGTCGCGATTCTGGGATGAATGCCGCAAGTACCACGCCGTCGAGTTCAACACCCTGGGCGGCATGATTCCGATTCTGCTCAAGCAGCCGCCGCGTCCCGACGATCGCAAGCACGAAGTGCGGGTGGTGCTCTCGGCAGCTTGTCCGCCATCGGTGTGGAAGGAATTCGAGGATCGCTTCGGCGTTAAAATCATCGAAGTTTATGGAATGGTCGATTCGCCCGGTTTCCTTATGAACGACGTTGACCGCGTCGGGTCGATGGGTAAGCCGGTCGGCGAGGTAGAGTTCCGCGTAGTTGACGACAACGACAATCCGCTCCCGGCGGGCAAGATCGGCGAACTCGTCTTCCGTCATCCCAAGGGCCAGCTCAGTCATTATCACAAGCTTCCCGATGCGACCGCAGAGGCATACCGCAACGGATGGTTTCATTCGGGCGATCTCGCCAGGACCGACGAGGACGGTTTCTATTATTTCTGCGGACGCAAGAAGGCATCGATCCGGCGCCGCGGCGAGAACATTTCCGCCTGGGAGATCGAGACCGTCGTTAATCAGCATGCAGCAGTGTTGGAGTCGGCGGCCTACGCGGTGCCGTCGGAACTCGGGGAGGATGAAGTCAAGATCGCGGTCGTGCTGGCGCCCGGCGCGAAACTTCGTCCCGAAGATCTCATCGAGTTTTGTCGCGACCGGATGGCCTACTACGCGGTTCCGCGGTTCATCGAATTTATCGATGAGCTTCCCAAGACCGGCACTCAGCGCATCCAATATGCTGCGCTGAAGGCGCGCGGCGTCGCTGGCGCATGGGATCGCGAGCAGGCAGGCATCAAGGTCGAACGAGCACGCACCCCGGCATGAATCAGCCGCCATCGAGGCGGCGCAATGGCGGTACAACTTCCGAGACCCGAGGAGGGACAATGGAATTTCAGGAATTAATCGGCACGCGACGTTCGATTCGCTTCTTCGATCCCAAGCGGCCCGTCGAACAGGAAAAGATTCAGAAAATTCTGGAGGCTTGCCTCGTCGCTTCGTGCGCCGTCAACGCGCATTGGCTTCGCGCAATCGTCGTCAAGCGCGACGACATACCCAAGGCCGAACTCGAGAAGCTGAAGAACCCCGTGCAGGCCGTCGTTATTGAACTCGCCCCGGTGCACATCTACTTCTACGCCGACCTCGGCGTCGTGAATCGGGTCAAGGGCGCCCGTCTCAAAGAGTTAGTCGCGGCAAATGTTATCGCTTCGACCCACGGCTGGAGTCTCAGGTTCGTCGATGAGGTCGTGTATCCGATGATCCTCAAGCCGATGACCGAATCGCCGTACTATCCGGCGATGGCCGCTTTCGATTGCGGTATCGCGGCGTGCCAGGGCCTGCTGATGGCGTTCGAACAAGGGCTCGGCGCGTGCCTTACCTCGTTCGCCGCACCCCTCATCGGCGCGATCACCAAGCCGCCCGCGGATTGGTTCCCGCTCTACCAGCTCAACATCGGCTACTCGCTGGAGTCTCGCGAAGCGGGCGGGCAGCGGCCGCGGCCTCCGTTCGAGGAGCAGTACTTCCTCGGCAAGTACGGAAATCCGTTTCCGCGCGATTCTAAAGTCGTCGAGGAACTGAAGAAATCCAAGATGCTGCAAGCGCCGGCGCCGCTTCCGGGCCGCAAGGAGGAACTCCGTCGTCTCGCAAAGCAGCTGAATCTGCCGGAGTGATCGCGGGATCGTGAGCGCCGTCTAGCGAGTGTTGGCCGTGGTTCCAGAGGCCGGCTCGTCGGCCAGCACGACGATTTTGCCGATCATTCCGTTAATTACATGGAACCGGCAGATGTATGCGTAAGTGCCGGGCGCCGTGAACGTGTAACTGTAGGTTTCATTGGGCGCCATGACTCCCGACGGCGAAGATGCCGTGCCCTCCGGAATAACCTCGCCCACGAACTCGACGCTGTGGGTGATGCCGCCGGTGTTTCTCCATTCCACGGTGTCGCCGGCCCTAATCGTCAGTGTGCTCGGCATGAACTCGGCCGGCGCGTCGCTGATGACGACCAGCGCGGCAGGCTCTTGGCGGCCACCTGGTCCTGATGTGATTGGGCTGCTGCTGGTTCGGCACCCGAAGCTGGCCACGGCGGTCGCCGCCGCCACCGCAGCTAGAACTCGATGCATATTAGGACTTATCCCAATCATCGTCCCGCCTCCCTGGATAGACTTCAGAATCTTGCAGCCTGAAGTCCACGCAGTAGAGGATAAGTTTCCCGGCGGCTTCCGGCAAACTGGACTATTCTGAAATCCGCGCGCGCTGGCCACAGTTCCACTAGAAGTGGAACTGGGTTTGCCTGCGCTTGGGGATCTGTTCGCTCATCCCGATCTTGCGCGCGAGTTCGTCCACGGTGGCCGGCGGAGCGAACGGGAGTCCCGGCTCGAGCCGTTCAGCCTCGCCCAGTTCGCGCCGGGCCTCGCTGTTGCGGCCCCTCTGCGCGAGAAGTTGCGCATACGCCAGATGCGCCTTCGGACACTGCGGATGTATGCGTATCCGCTGGCACACGGCGCGCTCCGGCCCCGACAATCCGCTGCTGTGAGAAGCGCGATCGGCCGGGCGATCCGAAAATGCGCGTGCCGCCGCGATTACCAGGCACAGCATCAACCCCGACGCCAGCGCGATTATCGCGCGCGTCCACGATTTATCTAAACCGCGAATGAGTAGCCTCCGTTTACGGGAATCGTCTGCCCCGTCATCCAGCTCGACGCATCGGAGGCGAGGAACAGGACCATGTTGGCCGCGTCTTCCGGCTCCCCCAGGCGCCGAATCGGGTAATGGCGCAGCACCTTTTTCGTGTACTCTTCCACCTCCAGCATGCGCGCGGTCGTCGGCGTGCGCGTGGTGCCGAGAGCCACGCAGTTCGCGGTCACCGAATAGCGGCCCACGTCCTTGGCGATCGCGCGGATGAATCCCGCCGCCCCGGCCTTGGCGCCGGAATATATTTCCAGATTCGGCTCGCCGACCCGGCCCGCGTCGGAAATCACGGTGACGATCCGTCCGTAAGCGCGCTCGATCATCCCCGGCAGCGCCGCGCGGGTGCAGTTGAGCACGCCGAAGAGATTGGTCTGGAGGGCAGCCTGCCATTCGTTGGGCGACTGCTCCCAGAACGGCTTGCGCGAAATGTTGCGCGGATCGGGTCCGTAATTCCCGGCGTTGTTGACCAGGATATCGACCCGTCCCAGCGCGCGCACCGCCTGCTCGAACGCGCCCATCACGCCCGCGAAATCGGTCACGTCGAAGCTCGCGGCCAGCCCCTTGCATCCGAGCTTTTCCACTTCCGCAGCGACCGCCTTCGCGCGTTCCTCGTAATAGTCATTCACCACCACGCCGCCCGCGCCGTTGGCCGCCAGGTGCAGTGCGATTTGCCTGCCGACGCCCTGTCCCGCGCCGGTCACGAGGCCGATGCGCCCCTTCAGATCGAGTATTCCGCCCGCCATGATCTGCTCCTTTATCGAATCGCCGATCTCCCGGTCAACGCGCGGCCGATGATCAGCTTTTGAATCTGGGTTGTTCCGTCCGGCATCGTCAGCATCCGTGCGTCGCGCATGCATCGCTCGACCCGGTTTTCGGTGGCGAGTCCGTTCGCACCCATGCACTGGATCGCGGTTGACGCGACTTTGACCGCCGCTTCCGTCGCATACCATTTCGCCATCGAGGCTTCCACGTCCGCGCGTCCGCGCCCGAGCGCGAGAAAGGCGCGATGGCATAGCAGGCGCGCCGCGTCGATCTCAGTCGCCATCTCCGCAACCATCGCGGCGACCAGCTGATGGCGGATGATTTCCTTGCCGAACTGTTTTCGTATCTGCACGTACTTGAGCGCGATCTCGTAGGCCTGCCGCGCGATCCCGACCGCCATCATTCCGGTGCCCGCGCGCGCATGCGAAAACAGCGCAAGGGTGCGCTGGAACGCGCGTTCCGGCGACACGGTCTCGCTCTGCCATCCGCCAAGCACGTTCGTTTCCGGCACTTCGACGTCGTTGAAGAACATTTCCGAGGTGGGAAAGGAGCGCAGCCCGATCGTCTGGATCTCGCGGCTGTCGAACGGAGACTCCCGCCGGTCAATCACGAAGTGGCGGAATCCCGCGGGCCCTTTGGCGGCATCGGTCTGCGCCAGCACCACCGCGATGTCGGCGACGCTTCCGTTGCTGATCCAGCTCTTCGCGCCGTTGATTACCCAATGGTTGCCCTTGCGCTCGGCGCGGCTTTTGATCCCCGACGGATCGGAACCCGCTTCCGGCTCGGTGGTCGCGATACATCCGATCAGATCGCCTTGCGAGAGCGGCCCAACCAGCCGCTGCGCCAGGTCGGGATGCGCACTGGCGGCGATCAGCGAGGTGGCGCCGGCGGTTATCCCCGACATCCCGGACAGACCCGGGAAAGTGGCCGACAGTTCCTCGCTCTGGACGCATCTGATGATCGGTTCGGAGCCGCCGGCCAGGATTCCTTCGGCGCCCACGTAGCCCCACGGTATGAGCATCTTGAGCAGCGGCTTGGCGCGCTGCGCGGTCATCTCGAGGTCGCCCCACCGATCGTCGAGCGGGCGGAGCTCCGCGTCGAGGAATTTCCGCAAGCTGTCCCGGAACATCCGCTGCTCTTCGTTCAATTCGAAGTCCATAATTCCCTCGCCCGGGCGACTTGCATCGCAACCGCTCTATCGCCGGCCGCCGCCACGCTGTTTCTTAACACCGGGTGCAGGGGTCAGCCCCTGCCCATTGAGGACGTCGTCGATCCACGACAAACCCGCCATCATCCGCGGAAACCCGACCGTGGTCATGGCGAGCAGCGCGACCTGCCGGACCTCTTCGGGCTTGGCGCCCGCCTCAAGCGCGCGCCGGGCATGGGAATGGACCGCGCCCTCCTGTCCAGAGGCGACCGCCATCCCGAGCTTGATGAGCTGGATATGCTTTTCGTTCAGCGGGCCGGCCTCGGCGATCATGCGTCCGAGATCGTCGTAGGCTCCGCTGATTGCCGGAAATTGCCGCCTGAAATCCCGATATCGTCCCGGTAACTCTTTCATCAAAAAAAATACCTCCCGCGGGCCGTGGGCACCGCCAAGTCCAGACCTCAAAGCGCATATCAGCAGGAAATAAAATAGTTCTCAAGGATAGCCTCGCGCGGTGGCGAGTTTTGCGATCGCAGCCACACGCGCAAGTACGCCGGCGCGCCGCGAGAGTTGATCACGATACGAGCGGTCGCTCACTTCTTTGTGTCATCCTGATCGCAGCGAAGGATCTCGCGCGCCAGCGCGTGGCGCTCAGGCACCAACATCCGGTTATTCAAAAGTGGCGAAAGGGAATTATCGACGAGAAGTCGGCCTCATAAGAGTGCGGAGAATTGCTCCAGCGTAAGACCGGCCTGACGAATGATCGAGCGGAGCGTACCGCGCGGCAGGTCGCCGGAATGATACGGCACGGTGATTCGAAGTTCGGGATGGTCGCGATGTTTCAACTGAACGTGGCTGCCGCTCGAATGGTGGATGAAGAAACCAGCTCTCTCAAGGGCGCCTACGACCTCGCGCGCTTTGAGAACCGGCAGCGCCGGACTCAAATCGCCACCACGACCTCTTCGCGAATCGGCTGGCCCGCCGGCGGCGTTTCGGCCACAATCGCCTCACCGTCCTTGCGCAGCCCTTCCAAATGGCAGCGCAACGCGTCGCGTGCCATCGCGCGCGCCTCGCCGAGGGTCCGGCCGAAGGTCACGATCTCAGGAAATGCCGGGAACACTATCGCGAAACTGCCGTCGGTCTGCGGCTCAAAGTAGACCGTGTAGTGGTAGGGGCCGTGGGCTGCCGTCGCTGCCAATTGGTTCTTGCCCTTCGACTTCATCGAAGTTGAGAATACTACGGTGAGGCTTTCCAGTGCCACCTCGGTCCTGACCTTCGCCGCGCGCAAGCGAGCAGGTGCTCGGGCTCGCTTACTTTTCCGGAAACTCCCACATGCGCGCCTCGCCGGGCGGGTTTTCCCGAGTGGACCTCGCGTAAGGGCCATCGTTATCTTCGTACAGCGACCCCCATTGTTCGGCCCAGTCGGCCTCATCGGGGTTCTCGACGATCTCATTGCCGAAGTAGGGGTTGCCGAAGAAGGGGTTCCCGAAGAAGGAGTTCCCGTAGGGGTAATAAGGGGAGTTCTGGTAGGCGCCAGGGAATCCGCGGTTGCGCTGTCTCATGCCCGCCCGATACCCCGTGCCAGCGCGATTGGCGGAGTGGCTTGGGGAGCGCGCAGAGGTTGCGTGGCCGGCGCCATTTCCGGGGCCGGAGCCATTTACCCCGCCGGCGCCTGCGGGGCCGGCGATCGCGAGCGCCATAGCTGCAAAAATCGAGACGGCAACTAATTTCATCGCTTTCATTGCGATTCACCCGTTATCGCCACTATATCATACGGTGGCGAAAAGCGGCAGGTTACCGCGGCCAAACAACATCCGATAGCCGGCGGTTGAAAAAGTAATTTTCAACGCCTGCCCCCCCCCTTCTCTTCGCTGGGGTTTTGCGATTGCGGCGCGGCGGGCTATAAACGCCGATAAGTGAATCGGGAATCGCCCGCATAAGGAGCAAGTCACATGGCCAGCGGACACGTTTTGAAGGAAGTCAAAGACGGCGTCGCGACTATCACGCTCAATCGCCCCGAGAAACTGAACGCATTCTCGGGCACGATGGCCGCGGAGCTTTACGGGGCGTTTGCCGAATACGACAAGAATGACGAGGTCCGCGTGATTGTCGTCACCGGCGCGGGCCGCGCATTCAGCGCGGGCGCGGACCTCTCTGGTGGCGGCAACACGTTCGACGCCGACGCGCGTGCGGAGCGCCGCCAGCGGCCGGCGCCTGCGATTCGGCCGTGGAACGTGCGCAAACCGATCATCGCGGCGATCAACGGGCCGGCGGTCGGAATGGGGATCACGCTGCCGATGCAATGGGACATCCGCGTCGCCGCCGAGAGCGCGCGAATCGGATTCGTGTTCGTGCGGCGCGGAGTAATTCCGGAGGCGCTCAGCCTGTGGACCGTGCCGCGAATGATTGGACTGGCCAGGGCCAACGAACTGCTGATGACCGGGCGGATTATCAGCGCGCGCGAGGCGCTCGAATTCGGAATCGTGAGCCACGTCTGGCCCGACGCGGAGTTCATGGCGAAGGTGCGCGAGCTGGCGCTCGATATCGCGCATAACACGGCGCCGGTGTCGGTCGCGATAACCAAGCGGCTGATCTACGCATTGCTTGCGGAGCCCGAGGCGGAGAAGGCGCAGGCGGTCGATACCAAAGCGTTTGTGTGGTCCGGCAAGCAGCCCGACGCGTACGAAGGCGTCAGCGCGTTCGTCGAGAAGCGCAAGCCCAGGTGGAAGATGAAGCCGTCGAAGGACATCCCCGAATTTATCCCGGCGATCAAGTGATCGAGCCGGCCGTCGATGGCTCCGTCGTCGCGCGCGCGCCTCGCGCGGCGTGGCGGCGCGAGTCGGCGCTGCTGATCGCGCTGGCGATCGCCGGCGCGGTGGCCGAGTATCCGCTCGCGCTGGCGATCAAGTCGCTCGAAGTAGAGGGACTATGGCACGCGATTCCGTTCCTCGGCCTTACTTTCGTGCTCGCATCGCTGGTACCGGTGGCGCTTCGAATCAATGGCGGGCTCGGGTTGCCCGGCGCGCCGCTGATCGCGGCAAAGATCGCGGGCGACAAAATCCATTTCTCAATTCGCAGCCTGGCGAGAATCTCGATCGGCTACGCGATTGTGGCCGCGGCGGCAGGCGCGGGCGTGCTGGTGATTGTGATCGTGCTGCTGGTTTTTATTGCGCGCGGCGGCGCCGGCGTCAGCCTCCCGAAGCCGCCGATGTTGACAGTGGCGCCGGGCCGTATCGCGATCGTCGGAGCGTTGGTCGCAATCGCGGCTGCGGTTAGCGAGGAAATTCAGTTTCGCCTGGTGCTGTATGCGATCTTCGGATGGATCGCGCGGCTGATATCGCGCGATTCAAGCGGCTATCCCGGACGCCGCGCGCTTTGGATAGTGACGATAGCCCAGGGCTATCTGTTCGGAATAATTCACCTGTTGCCAGTAGGCGGGGCGCTGTTCCATAGCACGTCGAAATTTCTGATCGGCGGATTGGTGATGCCGCAGACGTGGGAGGGTGTTGTGTTCGGACGCTTGTATTTGCGTCGCGGACTGGAAGCCTCGATGCTCGCGCACGCGGCGATGGACGTCGCGCTGTTCGGGTTGGCGGCGATCGGAGTGTTGCGATCTCATCTCGGCGCGGGATGAACGCGCGCCAAACTCAGGCCAAATTTGCGCGGCGATACATCGTGACGACGGCGGCTCCTCCAAGCCCGAGATTGTGCTGGAGGGCGACCTTGGCGCCCGATACCTGCCGCTTGTCCGCTTCGCCGCGCAATTGCCAGTTGAGTTCGGCGCATTGCGCCAGGCCGGTTGCGCCCAGGGGATGGCCCTTCGAAATCAGCCCGCCCGATGGATTCACGACCACTTTGCCACCGTAAGTGTTGGCGCCCGCGTCGACAAATTCACCGCCTTTGCCCTCGGGGCATAGCCCCAGCGCCTCATAAGTGATCAGTTCGTTGCACGAGAAGCAGTCGTGGAGTTCGACCACGTCAACGTTCTCGGGTCCCAGGCCGCTTTGCTCATAGACCTTATGCGCGGCAGCCTTCGACAGGTCGGAGCCCACCATCTTGATGCAACTACGCTCGGAAAACGTGCTGGCAAAGTCGGTCGTCATCGCCATCCCGAGAATCTCGACGGCCTTGTGCTCGAGGCCATGCTGCTTGACGAAGTCGGCGCTGGCCAGAATTGCCGCGCCCGAGCCGTCAGAGGTCGGGCAGCACTGAAGCTTGGTGAGCGGCTCATACACCATCGGCGCGCTGAGGATTCCTTCCAGTGAATACTCATCGCGGAATTGCGAGTAAGGATTGTTCACCGAATGCTTGTGGTTCTTCCATCCGATTTTTGCGAACTGCAAAGCGGTCGTGCCGTAGCGCTCCATGTGCTCGCGTCCGGCGTTGCCGAACATCTGCGCCGCCGGCGGCGCCGGCGCGAAGCCGCGCAGGCTGGCCATTAGCTCGATGTGCTTGTCCATCGGATTGGTGCGGTCGGTGTACTTGGCGCCGAGCGAGCCCTTCTCCATCTTCTCGAAGCCGAGCGCCATCACGCAGTCCGCGATACCGCCCTCGATGAATTGCCGGGCCATGAACAGCGCGGTCGATCCGGTCGCGCAGTTGTTGTTGACGTTGTAGATCGGGATGCCGGTCATTCCGAGTGCGTAGAGCGCGCGCTCGCCGCAAGTCGATTCGCCGTAGCAGTAGCCGACCATCGCCTGCTCGACGTTTTCGTAGGCGATCCCGGCGTCCTGCAGAGCTTTGGTGCCGGACTCCTTCGCCATATCCGGATAGTCCCAAGACCGCGAACCCGGCTTCTCGAACTTGGTCATCCCGACGCCTACGACGTATACTTTCCGTCCCATTCTTTCTCTCCCTGAAGGCCGCACTGCGCGGCTGTGGCTACTAAAACTCCAAAAGCGGCAAAAAGTCTAGAGTTTTGAGATTCAGTGCCGTAGTGCTACCGGCATGCATATGTTCCTGGGCTTTTGAGAAGGCGCAGTAGAGATCAATTGCGGGGGAAGGATTTGAACCTTCGACCTCCGGGTTATGAGCCCGGCGAGCTACCAGACTGCTCCACCCCGCCTCGGCAGTGTATCTGCCGGTTGGTCAGCCGGTCAACATCGAACCCGTTAGAATGCGCGCGGGCGTGCGGAAGCGATGCTCCCGGAATCGAGCCGGCGATTGCGTCGCGGACTCGATAGCGATCTAAAGCTAGCCGGCAAGAATCCGGATGCTGCAGTGGCGATGCTTAATCCCGAACTCGATGATCTCTTTTTCGATCGGGGTTGCGCCCGGCTTTGCGTCGGTCAGCATTAACTGCTTCGCGACGGCGTTGTCGATCCCGTCGGCCTCGACGTCAAGGTTATGGTCGTCACAGATGATAAATGCCATTTCGTTAAAAGCACCTCGAACAAACAAAACTACAAGATTCTCTCACCGATTTGAACCGCGCGGCGGCGGGCCCCCAAGCCGCAATTTGTGGTAATCGTGATCGAGATGCGCGCACGCGCGCACCGGGAAACGCAAACGCGGGAGGTCGATGCGAATTGAGCCTTAAGGGAAAAGCCGCGGCGATTGGAATTGGCGAACTCAAACCGGTCAAGGAACCCGGCGACTTGACCGCGCTCGGGCTGATGGCAACCGTTGCGGCCGAGGCTATCGCGGACGCGGGGCTGGAGAAGAAAGACATCGACGGCTTCCTGGTCGGCGTGCCGTTTTCGGACCCGGGGATGATTTACCCGGCGAGCGCGGCCGAGGTGCTGGGGCTGAACGTGCGGATGCTGAACCAGGTCGATATCGGCGGCGCGAGTCCGGCCGGGATGATCTGGCGCGCGGCGGCGGCGATCGACGCGGGAATGTGCAACGCGGTGCTGTGCATCGTCGCGGATTTGAACAAGGTCGGCGACCAGCGCCCGCCGGTGATATCGGTGCAGCGCGAGTTCGAGGCGCCGTACGGAAATATCGGCGCGAATTGCGGCTACGCGATGATCGCCCGTCGCCATATGCATGAATACGGCACCACGGCGCGGCAGATGGCGAAGGTCGCGGTCGATCAGCGAACCAGCGCGCTCAAGAATCCGCTTGCGACGTTCAATGACAAGGCGCTTACCATCGACGACGTGCTGAACTCGCGGATGATCGTCGATCCGCTTCATCTATATGAGATCGTAAGCCCGGTGAGCGGCGGCGCGGCGATAATTGTCGCGTCGCCCGAGCTGGCGAAGCGCGCAAAGAATCCGCCGATATGGCTGCTGGGGGCCGGCGAGTACGCCAATCATTCGACGATCACGTATGCGCCGTCGATCACCGAGTCGCCGATCAAGCCGGCCGCCGCCGCCGCGTTCAAGATGGCGGGTCTGCAACCGAAGGACATGGATCTGGCGTGTCCGTACGATTGCTACACGATCACCGTGATCGTCACGCTCGAGGACGCGGGCTTTTGCAAGAAGGGGGAGGGTGGACCGTTCGTGATGGAACACGACCTGACCTACGCGGGCGACTTTCCCTGCAACACGCACGGCGGGCAATTGTCGTTCGGCCAGCCGGGGCTGGCGGGCGGCATGAGTCACGTGACGGAAGCGATAAGACAGTTGATGGGGCGCTGCGGCGAGCGCCAGGTCAAGCGCGCGGCGCTCGGCTACGTCAACGGCAACGGCGGAATTATGAGCGAGCAGTCAAGTCTCGTGCTGGAGCGCAGATCATGAGCGAGTACTACAAACCGCTTCCGAAGCCATCGCCAACCAGCCGGCCGTTCTGGGAGGCGGCGCGACGCCACGAGCTGACGCTTCAGCGCTGCGGCGCGTGCCGCGCGTTCATCTACTATCCGCGCGATCGATGCCCCAAATGCTTCTCGGACCAGCTCGCGTGGGAACGCGTGAGCGGGCGCGGCAAGGTGTACAGCTTTACGGTCGTGCGGCGAGCGTCGAGCCGGGCGTTTTCCGACGCGCCGTACGTGTTGGCGATCGTCGAACTGGCCGAGGGGCCGCGCATGACGAGCAATATCATCGCGGCGCCGGAGGATGTGCGCGTCGAGATGCCGGTCGAGGTCTGCTTCGACGACGTGACGCCGGATCACACGCTGGTGAAGTTCAAACCGGCGTAACTTTCCGCGCTCACGCCAGCAGGACGGCGACGATTCCGGTCAGGAAGATTCCGTCGAAGGTGCCGGCGCCGCCGATCGACGCGACCGGCGCGCCCAAATCGCGCAAGTTGCGCAGGTTGAGCAGGTCCGCGCCGATGAGCGTGCCTATCACGCCGCTGATGAATGCGACGGCGTCACGATGATGTCCGGAAGAGCCGAGGAAGTAGCCGCAGGCGGCGGCGACGATCGGCGGAATCAGCATCGGGGTCGCGATTCCCATCCCGGGAACCGGTATCGCGAAACGATGGACGATGGCAGTGACGATCGCGACTCCGATCAACGCCGGCACGATTATCGCCGGCATCTGCATCAGCAAGTACGCCGAGATCAGGACGGGAACGATCGCACCGCCGACATTTACGGCGACGATGGTCGAGTCGGTGGCGTAGCGAATCGGCACTCTGTAGCGAACGCCGAAACTGCGGACCACGGCGGCGGGATGCGGCTGGCCGGTGGCAACGCGCGTGATGGGAATATTGATGTAGCTGCCGACCAGACTCACGAGCAAAGCGGCGAAGGCCAGCTCGGGCGGCAGGCCGATCGTCACGAATGCGTAGTTGATGACGTGGATTTCGAGCAGGAGAAAAAAGAACGCGAGGACGAGGAAAAAGACGATCGCATAGAAAGCGAGGAACGGCGCGAAAAACACGGCGCGATGATAGCAGGCATCGCGCGCAGAGCGAATGTTGCGCAATCGCGGAGCGGGGCGCGATATTGCCGGGCTATCCTAGCCGTGCCGCAAGCCGGGGAAAAAACGGCGGCGCGAGCCAAGCGCGTCGGCGTAGCGCCCGCCCATCGCGCGTTCCTCGGCCGGAATTCGCACGGCCAGAATCACAGCGTTGCCGATCGAGAACGCGATCGCCGTGAAGATCGCGCCACCGATCATCGGCACGGCCGCGATCTCGATGACGACCGCAAGATAGTTGGGATGGCGCATGAAGCGATAGGGTCCGTCGGTCGCGGGGGCGCGGTCGGGACTCACGATGATTCGCGTGTTCCATCGATCGCCGAGAGTCGCAACCGCCCAGTAGCGAAGCGCTTGCGCGACGATTTCAGCCGACAGCGCGAGCCACGCGACTGCGGGCGCAAATGCGTGCGGAAAGAACGCCGCCTCGCCTGCGCATGACACGATGAACAGCGCGTGAAATGCGACCATCACGCGATAGTGCGCCTGCCCGACTTCGACCGCACCGTGCTGGAACGCACGGCGCGCATTGCGGCGCGCGCGATCGAGCTCGAAGACCCGCTCGACGACCAGCAGCGCGAGGATCAGCAGATAGCTGCGAAGCGAGATCACCACTTAAGCTCGATCACCATTTCAGCAGGACCAGCTCGACCGAGAACCCGGGACCCATCCCGATGATCAGGCCGTAGTCGCCGGGAGCGGCGGCATTGTCCTCGATCAATTCGTCGAGTATGAACATCACGGACGCGGACGAGAGATTTCCGACCGATTGCAGTGAGCGCCACGAACGCGCCAGCGCGGCCTCGGGGAGAGCCAGCGCGCCCTCGAGGGTCTCGAGCACCTTGGGGCCGCCGGCATGCGCGATCCAATGGCGGATATCCGAGCGGTCGATTTGCTGCGTCGCCAGGAATGAATCAACTTCGTCGAGGATATTTGCGCGGACGAGGTCGGTGAGCTTCGACGACAGAACGATTTTGAAGCCGCTGTCCACGATCTCCCAGCCGAGAATCTCTTCGGTGTTCGGAAAGACGAGCGAACGCGTCGCGATTACCTGCGGGCCGGTCGCCGCCGGGGCGTTGCCGCCGATCAGCATCGCCGCGGCGCCGTCGCCGAACAGCCCGGACGCGATAATGTTGGCTATGGAAAGATCCTCGCGCTGCAGCGTGAGCGAGCACAGTTCGACCGACAGCAGCATCGCGACTTCCGACGGATACGCGCGGATGTAGTCGGCCGCGCGCGCCGTCCCGGCCGCTCCCGCCACGCATCCCAGCCCGAAGATTGGAGTGCGCTTGATTTCCTTGCGCATCCCGAGTGCGCTGATGACGCGAGTGTCGATGCTCGGAACGGCGATGCCGGTGACGGTGACGAAGAACAAATGATCGACGTCGCGAGGCTTCAGGCCGGCGCGTTCGAGCGCGAGTTCAGCCGCCACGATGCCGATTTTGGGCGCAGCCCGCAGCCACGCGTCGTTGGTCTTGGCGAAGGTGTCGAGTGGCAGGTATTCGTCGATGGGCAACGCGAGGTGGCGCCCGGTGATTCCGAGCGCGCCCTGGATTTTGTCGAAGCGGCGCAGCTCCGAGTGGCGATTCTCCCACAGCTCGCGCAGGCGCGAGCTCAGTTGTTCCTGATCGACGTAGTTGTCAGGTAATGCGGTGCCGGTTCCGATTACACGGGGTGCGTTTTCGCTAGTCACTTATGATCGCGCGCCGCTCGAATTGTGGAATTCGTTGCGGCATCGCTGCTTCTCCTTCGCTGCCGTGCTCGACGGTTCGCCCGATTCTCAGCCACAACGATAAAGCAGTGATTCGTCATCGGGCGCCTTGAAGCTATCGGCAGGGGTAGCGATTATTATACCGCTCTTGTGCCCCGCGCCGCATCCGTTAAGATCACCCTTCAATTATGAGATCGGAAGAACGCCGCGAACTGCTGGCGATGCTCGCACGGGAGTCGTATTTCGAGCGCCAACTCACGCTCTCATCGGGGCGCGCGTCCAACTACTACGTCGATTGCAAACGCACGCTGTACATTCCGCGTGGTGCGTACCTGGCCGGAGAACTGGTGCTGGAACTCGTGACGGCGGCGGGCGTCGAACAATTCGGCGGCATGGCGGCAGGCGCGTTGCCCGTGACTGACGCGGTGATCGCAGCGGCGCATCGCGGCGGCGCCGACCTTCGCGGTTTTTTCGTGCGCAAGGAAACCAAGCAGCACGGGCTGCAACAAATCATCGAGGGCGCGTTCAAGCCCGGCCTGAAGACCGCCGTGATCGACGATACGATCACTACCGGAGGATCGAGCCTGCAAGCGGTGGCTGCGATGCGCGAGGCGGGCGCAATCGTAATCGCGGCGATCGCGCTGGTGGAACGCGGCGAGGGCGCGGTCGACGCGTTCGCGCGCGCGGGCCTCAAGTATACCTGGGTATTCACCGCCGAAGAGGTGCGCGCCGAGCGCGCCGCTCATCCCGTCTGAAGCCCATGAGGTCTTCAGCAATCAATGCCGACACCGCGGTCGCGGCGATTTTTGGCGATCCCATCGGACATTCCAAATCGCCCGCAATGCACAACGCTGCCTACGCGGCGCTGGGCATGAACCGAACGTACGCGGCGTTTCGCGTCACCTCCGAGAATCTTGCCGCGGCGCTTCGCGCGATTCATCCGCTCGGAATCATCGGCGTCAATCTGACCGTGCCGCACAAGGAAGCTGCGGCCCGGCTCATCAAGGACCTCAGTGGAGAGGCGCGCATGCTCGGTGCGGTCAATTGCGTTGTGAATCGGCGCGGCGCGCTGCGCGGCGACAATACCGACGCGCGCGGGCTGGAGCGCGACTTGCGCGACCTCGGATGCGAGTTGCGCGGGCGGCTTGCGATCGTGATCGGCGCGGGTGGCGGCGCAGCGTCATCGGTCCTCGCGTGCTTGCGGCTGGGCGCGAAGCGGGTCGTGATCGCCAATCGCACGCCTGCTCGCGCCGCGGCGCTTGCCCGCCGCTTTTCGGCCAAGGGCGTGCTGCGCGCGGCAGGGGAGCCTCGCGGCCTGGACGCGCTCATGGATTCGAAGCTGCTCGCCGGCGCGCGGTTGATCGTCAATGCGACGCCGATGGGTCTGACGACAGGGCGATTCGCGCGTCTCGACTACAGCTCATCCGCCGCCGATTGTCTGTTCTACGATCTGATCTATTCGCGCGAGCCGACCGCGTTCCTGAAGCCTGCAATTGCCGCCGGCCGGCGCGCGGTAGATGGCGCCGGGATGCTGGTGAACCAGGGCGAACTCGCGTTCAAGTTGTTCAATCGAGTCGCGCCGCCGGCGGGCGTGATGCGCGCGGCTTTGTTCAACGAGCTGGGCCGAACATTGAGTTAATTACGCGGAGGTGTCGTCATGCGCGCGGGAATCGACCATGTCATCGTCAACGTGAACGACTACGCGGCGGCAAAAAAGTTTTACGCATGGCTGATGCCGCAAATCGGCTATCCGAAGACGATGTCCTACGATCAACCTCAGACCGACGTCACCACCGGATATTTCGGTGACCACGGCTCGCTGTGGATCCGGCCGTCCGATCCGGAGTTTCGTGCCGACAAGTTCCATCGTCATCGCGTCGGACTGTGCGAGATCGCGTTTGCGGCTGAGAGCCGCAAGCAGATCGACGATCTGGCCAAACAGATTGCGGTCAACCGCGGCAAGGTCACCGATCCGCCAAAAGAGTACGACTATCTGCCGGGATACTACTCGGTGTTCTTTACCGATCCCGACGGGCTGAAGCTGGAACTGGTGCACGTCCCGCGCTGAGCTGCGCGGAACTGCCTACGCGAGTGCGCCGACTACGCGCCGCGCCAGCACAAAGCCAGCTGGCGCGAGCAGCTCCGGTTGAAGGACGATCACTGCGGCAACTGCTATGAGACCCGCCGCGATCAAGAGGTCGCGCTTGTCGACATGGAAAGTCCAGCGCTCGCAATCATCGCAATAGCTCGCCCGAAATCTTCCGGTGCTGTCGCACGAGTTGCAGGCCATAGCTTCAGCTTTCCTTCGCCAGACGGCGCTTGCACACCAGCCTAGCCGAACATCTCCTTGAGCTTGTCGACGAAGCCCTTGGAGAGCGGATGGTTGACGGCCTTGCCGTCGAGCTTGGCGAATTCCTCGAGTAGTTCGTGCTGGCGCGGGGTCAGGCTGCGTGGCGTTTCGACGATTATCTTGATCAGCTGATCGCCGCGGCCGTAGCCGTGAAGATCGACGATCCCCTTGCCCTTGAGGCGCAGGATTTTTCCCGATTGCGTGGCGGCCGGAATCTTGAGCTTGACTTTGCCGTCGAGCGTCGGCACTTCGATCTCGGTGCCGACCGCCGCCTGCGGGAAACTGATCGGCGCCTCGATTATCACGTCGTTGTCCTGGCGCACGAACATCGGGTGCTCTTTTACGTGAATGACGACGTAGAGATCGCCTTGCGGTCCGCCGCCGTAGCCGGCCTCGCCCTCGCCGCGCAGCTTGAGCCGCGAGCCGTTGTCGACGCCCGGCGGAATTTTCACCGCGAGCGATTCGTGCTTGCGGATTCGCCCCTGGCCCTGGCACTTCGGGCACGGGTCGGAGATGATCATGCCCTCGCCGCGGCATTGCCCGCAGGTGGTCGAGATAGAAAAGAATCCCTGCTGCGTGCGGACTTGGCCGCTGCCGCGGCAGTTGGGGCACTGGCGTGCGCCGCTGGAGCCGCCGCGGGCGCGCGTGCCGTTGCAGGCTTCGCATTGAGTCAGGCGCTGGAACTTTACCACTTTCTCGATCCCGCGCGCCGCTTCTTCGAATTCGATTTCAAGATCGTAGCGCAGGTCGTCGCCGCGCCGGGTGCGCGACCGCGAGCGTCCGCGACCGGTGCCGAAGAAGTCGCCAAAGATGTCGGAGAAAACTTCCTCGAAGCCCTGGCTGAAGTCGAAGCCGCCGAATCCGCCCGGACCCTGCGGACCCTGGAAGGCGGCATGCCCAAAACGATCGTACTGTGCCCGCCGCTCAGGGTCTGAAAGAACCTGGTAAGCCTCGTTGAGTTCCTTGAATCGCTCCTCGGCTTCTTTGTTGCCGGGATTGCGATCGGGATGAAACTGAATGGCGAGAGTGCGGTAGGCTTTCTTCAGTTCGACTTCGCCGGCGCCGTGATTGACACCGAGGATTTCGTAATAGTCGCGTTTATGTGCTGGCGGCATCGCGCAAAGATTCTATGCGAACATCCGAGGCGACGCCATTGTCGGTTCCATACGAGCGGAGCCGCTTGCGCGGCCCCGCCTGTCGCTACTGGTCTTTGACTTCTTTATAGTCCGCATCGACTACGTCTTCTTTCGCGCCGCCTTCGCCATTCCCGCTCTGAGAGCCACTTTGCCCGCTAGCGCCATCCTGTGGGCCGGCGCCGGCTTGCGCTCCTGCCCCTGCCTTGGTCTTGCTGTACATCGCCTCGGCCAGTTTGTGCGACGCGTTGGCCAGCGCCTCGGCCGCGCGGTTAATCTCGTCGGGGTCCTTGGACTCGAGCTTGGTCCTGGCTTCCGCGAGCGCGTCCTCGACCTGCTTGCGTCCCGCCTCGTCAACTTCGGCGCCATGCTCCTTGAGCGTCTTCTCAGTCGTATAGATCAGGTTGTCGAGCTTGTTGCGCGCCTCGGCCTGCTGACGGCGGGCATGGTCGTCGGCGGCATGCGCCTCGGCCTCGCGCACCATCTTCTTGATCTCTTCCTCGTTTAGTCCGGACGACGCGGTTATCTTGATCGACTGCTCCTTGTTGGTGCCGAGATCCTTGGCATGCACATTGACGATTCCGTTCGCATCGATGTCGAACGTGACCTCGACCTGCGGCAGCCCGCGCGGGGCAGGCGGAATTCCGATCAAGTCGAACTGGCCGAGCAGCTTGTTGTCCGACGCCATCTCGCGCTCGCCCTGGAAGACGCGAATCGTGACCGCGGTCTGATTGTCCTGCGCGGTCGAGAACACCTGGCTCTTGCGCGTGGGGATGGTCGTGTTCTTCTCGATGAGCTTGGTGAACACGCCGCCGAGCGTTTCGATTCCGAGCGACAGCGGAGTCACGTCGAGCAGCAGGACGTCTTTGACTTCGCCCTTGAGCACGCCCGCCTGAATTGCGGCGCCGATCGCGACCACCTCGTCGGGGTTGACGCCCTTGTGCCCCTCTTTGCCGAACAGGCGCTTCACCCGCTCCTGCACCGCGGGCATCCGGGTCATGCCGCCGACCAGGACGATCTCGTCGATCTCGCTCGCCTTGAGGCCGCCGTCGCGAAGCGCGGTCACGCATGGCGCGTCGAGCCGGTCGAGCAGGTCGGCGCACAGCGCCTCGAGCTTGGCGCGGGTCAGCTTGATGTTGAGATGCTTGGGACCGGACTGATCCGCGGTGATGAAGGGCAGATTGATGTCGGTCTCGGTCACGGTGGACAGCTCGGTCTTGGCCTTCTCGGCGGCTTCCTTGAGCCGCTGCAGCGCCATCCGATCTTTGCGCAGATCGAATCCCTGGTCCTTGCGGAACTCGTCGGCCAGGTAGTCGATGACGCGCTGATCGAAATCTTCGCCGCCCAGGAAGGTGTCGCCGTTGGTCGCCTTGACCTCGAAGACTCCTTCGCCCAGCTCAAGAATTGAAATATCGAACGTGCCGCCGCCGAGATCGAACACGGCGATCTTTTCGTCCTTCTTCTTGTCCAGACCGTAGGCCAGCGACGCCGCCGTCGGCTCGTTGATGATCCGCAGCACGGTAAGGCCCGCGATACGGCCCGCATCCTTGGTCGCCTGGCGCTGGCTGTCGTTGAAATACGCGGGCACGGTGATAACCGCCTCGGTGACTTTCTCACCGAGATAGTCCTCGGCCGTCTGCTTCATCTTCTGCAGAACGAACGCCGAAATTTCCGCCGGGCTATATTTCTTGCCGCGGATTTCGACCCACGCCGCGCCGTCGTCATTCTTCACGACCTTGTACGGCAGCACCTTGAGCGCCTTCTGAACTTCGGCGTCATCGAAACGCCGGCCCATCAGGCGTTTGATCGCAAACACCGTATTGGTTGGATTGGTGATCGACTGGCGCTTGGCGATCTGGCCAACCAGCCGCTCGCCTGCTTCGGTAAATGCGACGACCGACGGCGTCGTGCGACTGCCCTCGGAGTTGGCGATGACTACGGGGTCGCCACCCTCCATGATCGCGACGCAACTGTTCGTCGTGCCCAAATCGATGCCGATAACTTTTGCCATTTTCCTAAAGATCCTCTGATATTGAGATAATCATGCTTCAGTCGTTTTCAATGTCGGAGGCATCGCTTTCGCCCCCGTTTCGCTTTCCAGAATCGGTCCCGTTCTCCTTCGCAACCGACACGCGGGCCGGACGCAAGGTCCGGTCACCGATCAGATAGCCGCGATGAAATTCATCGACGACCGTGTTCGGCGCATGAGTCGCCGACGCCACCTGATCGACCGCCTCATGCCGGCTTGGATCGAACGCCTGGCCGACCGACTGCAGCGGTGTCACCCCTTGCGCACGCAGGAAATCGATCAGCGCCCGCACCGTCATCTCGACGCCATCGACGATCGTCCTGGCGTCATTGCCATTGCGGGCGGCCGCGAGCGCGCGCTCGAGGTTGTCGATGATCGGCAGCAGGTCGCGGAGAATCGCCTCGCGCTGGATGCGGATCGATTCCTCGCTCTGCTGGCGGATTCGCTTGCGCGCATTTTCAGAGTCGGCGAGCGTGCGAAGATACTTGTCCTTCAGCTCGGCGATTTCCTTGTCTTTTTCGGCGATCTGCGCGCGTAAGGAATCCAGCTCGCTTTCAATTCCCGCCGAGGTTTGGCTGCCCTCGCCGTGCACTGGTTCAGCGCCGCCGGCCGCCTGATCGAACCCGTCGTCCATGGCGGGATTTCCGTCCTGGGGTTGCTTGTGTCGCTTGCTCATTTGGTAAAACCGCACCGGACTTAAACGTAAGCATGATTTATGCTCATGCCAGTGCCGGTGACAGCGGAATCGTTGGATTTTCGCCGATTTTTGGGGCGGTGAGCACGGTCCACAAATCGACACGAATGACGCAGTGGGGAAGAGAGGCTAGGAAGGAACCGGGATTCTTCCGGGAGTGTGTACTTAACGCAATTAGCTCCTGACGCGGCGATTTGGTAGAGGGGGTCGCTGGCTGGGTTTGCCCCCTTTCCCAGTCGGCGACGGGCTGGCGGCTCTGCGCTGGCCCGTTCTTGTTTCCGGCTACTTCGTCTTTTCGAGGTTCGGCAAGCCGTCAACCGGACGTCGCTTGGAAATCAGCTTTCGCATAGCCGCCTTCCAGTTGCCCTCAATTTTCAGGACTTCGGGCGTTGGGCCGGGCGGCTTTCGCGGCTTCGTGTGCTTTTCGGCATTTGTATCACGGCTGCGTCGGATGCTGGATTGTGTTTTGGTAGAAGATGCGCCAAAAGCGATAGCATATTTGAAATCGGATGAGGCACCACAGGCGAAGGAGCCAAGACCTTTCGTCGGAATATTCACCTGCGGGCGGCCTAGGTAGATTGACGCTAGGGTGCGGATCGATATCTAAATCGCAAACACATTTGTGGAACAGCGGTCCGGAAAAAGCATTCCACAAGCTAGCGACGATTGCCGTTTTGGTGGCTTTGGCCTGCTCCCCAATTTCCCGCCAATCATAAGTAGAGTCCGCCGGTTTTTTCGCCCTCCTCGGGCGGTTGCGTTTCCCGTCTTTTTAACGCTGCGAACTCGGCTGGCGTCAAGGCGCCGAGACTGCCGTGCGGTCGCA
>NZ_DATCTO010000002.1 GCF_036567905.1 Candidatus Binatus sp. | reverse complement strand
CGGGCGGCCTTAACACTGGGTGCAGGGGTCACCCCTGCTCAGATCTTCTGGTTGGTCTTGCGCCAGTCGGCGAGGAAGCGCTCGAGCCCGAGATCCGTCAGCGGATGATGCAGCGTCTGCTTGAGCACTGCGAACGGCACGGTCGCGATATCGGCGCCGACCGCAGCCGCGCGCAGCAGATGGGTCGTGTTGCGCACCGACGCGACCAGCACCTCGGCCGGATAGTCGTAGTTCGACAGTATCTGCACCATATCCTCGACGATCGCGAATCCGTCCTGTCCGATGTCATCGAGCCGTCCGATAAACGGCGACAGAAACGAGGCGCCGACTTTGGCCGCCGCGAGCGCCTGGAGAGGCGTGAAGATGAGGGTGACGTTGACGCGGATGCCGCTTTTGGCGAGCGCGTGGGTCGCCTTGAGGCCTTCGATGATCATCGGGCACTTGACGACGATGTTCTTGTGGACCTTGGCGAGCTTTTCGCCCTCTTCGATCATCGCGGAAGCTTCAGTCGAGATGACCTCGGCGCTGATCGGTCCGTCCACGATTTCGCAAATCTCGCGCAGCACGTCGTGATACGGGCGCCCGGTCTTCGCCATCAAGGACGGATTGGTGGTGACTCCGTCGATGATTCCCCAGCTGGCGGCCTCGCGAATCTCGGCGACCTCTGCGGTGTCGATAAAATATTTCATCGGGTGGCTGCCTCGCGTTTGGACGATTGCGGCCTCAGCAGGTCCGCTCGTGCCAGACTAACACGAAACGGCGACTTAAGTCCCGCGAGCATCTCGGAAATCGATGCGTTGAGTTTCGGATGGATCAGCGCGGGCGCCAGCTCGCTCATCGGGGCGAGCACAAAGCGGCGCTCATGCAGGCGCGGATGCGGCACCTTGAGGATTCGGGTGTCGATGGTTTCTTTGTTGAAGAACAGCAAATCAAGGTCGATGATTCGCGGCCGGTACTTGCCGCGGGATTGCTTGCGTCCCTTGACGCGCTTGCGGCCCATGATTCGCTCGAGCGCGAGCAGGCGGCGCATCAGAACTTCGGCGGGCAGCTCAGTCTCGACTTCGACGACGCCGTTTAGAAACGCGCCCTTGAGATCGCCCATCGGTTCGGTCTCGTAGATCGAGGATTGGCGCACGATCCTCGTTTCCGGGATCGCAGCGATCCGCGCAATCGCCTCGCGATAATTGGCGGCTCGATCGCCTAGGTTACTGCCTATTCCGATGAAAGCCCGATTGGGCATCCTTGCCGTTAAAACCGCAACGCTTTTAGTCGGTCCACCGCCTCGACCAACCGTTCGCTCGACACCGTAAGCGAGAAGCGAACGTATCCCTCACCACCCTTGCCGAATCCGGAGCCGGGCGTAATCGCGACGCCGGCTTGCTTCAATACGCGCTCGGTAAATGAAACCGAGGTGTAACCGCGCGGAACTTTGGCCCAGACGTAAAAGGTCGCCCGCGGCTCCTCGCATTCCAGCCCGAGCGCGCGGATCGATCGGACCAGCAGGTCGCGGCGTTGCTTGTAGATCGCACAATATTCGGCGAGCTGGTCGCCGTCGCCCCCTTCCAGGCCGGTGATCGCGGCTTCCTGCACCGCCTGGAAAACGCCCGAATCCATGTTGGTCTTGACCTTGCCGAGCGCGCCGATCAACTGGGCATTGCCGATCGCGAAGCCGACGCGCCATCCGGTCATCGAAAACGTCTTCGATAACGAGTGGAACTCGATTGCGCATTCGCGCGAGCCTTCGGCCTGGAAAACGCTTGGGGCTCGATAGCCGTCGTAGGCAATTTCGGAGTAGGCGCTGTCGTGGGCGAGGATGATGTCGTGCTTGAGGCAGAATTTGACCGCATCGTTGAAAAACGAGAGGTCAACGGTCGCCGCGGTTGGATTGTTCGGATAGTTCAGCCACAGCATCCGGGCGCGGCGCGCCACTTCGGCGGGAATCGAGGCGAGATCGGGAACGAATCCGTTTCCTTTTCTGAGCGGCAGAAAATACGGCTCGCCTCCGTTGAAGACGCATCCCGAGTAGTACACCGGGTATCCGGGGTCGGGAATCAGCACGATGTCGCCGGGATCGACGACGGCGGTCGAGAAGTTTGCGATGCCTTCCTTGGAGCCAATCAGAGCGCAGACCTCGCGCTGAGGGTCGAAGCTGACGGCGAAGCGCCGCCGGTACCAATCCGCGGACGCATTGCGAAATCGCGGCAAGCCTTCGTAGTCGGGATAGCGGTGATTTATCGGGTCGTCGGCGGCGCGCTTGAGCGTCTCGACGATGTGACGCGGCGTGGGCAGGTCGGGGTCGCCAATCGACAGGCTGATAACGTCAACGCCCTTGCTTGCCACCTCCTTTTTCAGGCGGTCAAGCTCGGCAAAAAGGTAGGGCGGTAAAAGACCCAGTCGAGAAGCAGTCTTGATTTGCACCTGTTGAAACAGCCTCAGACCACAAGGCTTGGTCATAAGTAACATACTTTCCCGAGCGTCGAAACTACCTGGCGCAATAAATCGGCATTCTCGCACAACGGGAATCCACAGGTGCGCCGATCGATTGGACGCTCCAGCCCAGCGTGGAAAATTAACTCTACTTGATCGAAATCGATCGTGTTGTTAGAAAGCTTAACTGTTGAGTGGTGGCGCGGCGGCGCTGTTTGGGATTATTCACAAACCTGATCGTGAGCATGAATCGGATAGTGCTGCCGCTAGCCTTGGCGATGCTGGTGCTGGGCGGGTCAGTTATCGCGCTGTCGCAGCGGCCTTGGGCGCCCCGCGCAGACGTAGTTCAGCCGATCCCATTTAGCCATCGGGTACACGCTGGGGTGAACAAGATTCCCTGTTCGTACTGCCATGCCTATGCAAGCCGATCGTCTGAACCGGGCATTCCGCCGGTAGCCAAATGCGTGGGATGCCACGGCAACAGGACTGCGGGAGGCGGAATCCAGCCGGTGATGCGGCCGTGGACGGACGACACGCCGGCGGCGTTCGAGATTCAGTGGAATCGGGTGTACACGCTGCCCGACTTCGTGCGCTTCACGCATCGGCCGCATATTCATGCCGGCCTGCGATGCCAGGCTTGTCACGGCCCGGTGGAAACGATGGATCGCGTGGCGCCGGCCTTTGAAATCAACATGGGCTTCTGCGTTGACTGTCACACGGAGAAACAAGCGACGCTCGACTGCGTGGGCTGTCATCACTGAGTTGGTGAGTTAGGGAGTAGATGCGCAAGCGACCGTCGATATCCAGGCGATCATTCATCAAGCTGGCCGCGACTGCGGGTGCGGCGGCGGCGATCCCTGGCTGCGAGCCGGCGGCGAGGAAGCTGATCCCGTACGTCGTGCCCGACGAAAACGTAGTTCCCGGCGTGCCGAGTTTTTTTGCCACGACCTGTTCGGAGTGTCCGGCGGGATGCGGTGTGGTGGCGCGAATCCGGGAAGGGCGCGTCGTCAAGCTGGAGGGCAATCCGGCCGATCCAATCGGCCAGGGCTCCTTGTGCGCCCGGGGACAGGCGGCGCTGCAAGGCCTGTACAATCCCGATCGCCTTGCGCATCCGCAGGTTCGCGGCGACGACGGCGCGATCCGGACGGTTTCGTGGGACGAAGCGGACAAAATGCTCGGCGACAGGCTGGCGGCGGCGGCGAAGGCGGGCAAGGACCGCGTCGCGTTCTTCGGTTCGCCGCAAGGCCCGACCTTCAGAAAAATCGCGCTCGCGTTTCTCGGCGCCTATGGCTCGTCGCGCGCGATATTTTACGAGGCCATCAACCAGGAATCGGCGCGGGTTGCGGCGAAAACGATCTTCGGTCGGCGCGACCTGCCGTCGTATCGAATCGATCAGGCCGAAGTGCTGATTTCCTTCGGTGCGGACTTTCTCGAGACCTGGCAATCTCCGGTGGAACTCGCGCGTCAATACTCGCTGTTCCGCACGCCACATAAGCGGCGCGGCACGCTGGGCATTGGCCGCGCCATCTACGTCGGCCCGCGGCTGGGCATGACGGCGTCGAAGTGCGACGACTGGATCGCGACTGCTCCGGGTGCGGAGGCCGATGTTGCGTGGAGCGTGCTCAACGTTCTCGTCAAGCAGCGCTGGGTTTCGCAGAACTCGGGCTTCGATCTCGCGGCGCTCGCCAAGGCGGTCGCGAATTTCGATCCGGCTGCCGTGAGCGCGCGCACCGGTGTGCCCGTGGAAACTATTCTCAGTCTCGGCGAGACGTTCGGCAGGGCGGACGGCGGGCTGGCAATCGCGGGCACGGACGATTCGTCGGCTCATCTTGCGGCGATGATCCTCAACGCGGTCACCGGCAATTTCGGCAAGACCGTGATGTTCCTCGAAGGCTCGCCAGCCGAAGAAACCAGCACGCCGGATGAAGTGGACGCGGCGGTTGACGCGATGCGCGACGGCAAGATCGACGCGGTGTTCATCGCCGGCGCAAACCCGATCTTCACGATGCCCGCGTCGGCGCGAATGGCCGAGGCGATCGGGAAAGTTCCGTTCGTGGTGTGGGCGGGAGGCGTGCCCGACGAGACCGCCGCGATGGCGAGTCTTCTCCTGCCAGCGCATCATCCACTCGAATCATGGCGTGACACGGCGCCGCGGGCGGGAATCCGCGGACTGGGACAGCCGGTGATGCAGCCGGTGTTCGACAGCAAGCCGGTCGGCGATATCCTGCTTGCGGCGGCCGCGGGATCATCGAGCGCGAAACTTCCGTGGGCCAGCGCCGCAGAGGCGGTCAAAGCTGAATGGTTGGCGCTGGCTCCCAAAGCAGATGGCGCCGATCCCGAAGATTTTTGGGTAAGCGTCCGGCGCGAAGGCGGATTGTTCGAGGAACAGCATCTCTCGGCGCTCAGCCTCGACACCTCTCCGTTCAAGGCGCCCGTGCCGGTCGCGGCTCAGTCGGAACTTTCCGTTTACGCCTATCCACACCTGTTTCTTTACGACGGCCGCGGCGCCGACAAGCCGTGGCTGCAGGAATTGCCCGAGCCGGTCGCGCAGATCGTGTGGGACAGCTGGGCCGAGATACATCCCGAGACGGCGCGCAAGCTCGGCGTCGCCAAGGACGACGTCATCGAGATCAAAACGGAGCACGGCGCGATCGAGGTGCCGGTGCTGGTGGAGAGCACTGTTCGTCCGGGAGTGATCGCGGTTCCTTTGGGGCAGGGGCACCGCGCTTACGGCCGTTATGCAAAAGACGTCGGTGCAAATGCGTGGGCGATATTGGCGGCGGGCGCGACCAGCGCCGCCGCGACCGCGCGCGCGACCGGCAAGACCCGCACGCTCGTTTCACCGCTGGGCAACAGCGACATGATGGGCCGATCGATCGTCGAGGCGATGAGCATCGAGCAGTTGGCGCGCGGCGTGGTTCCCAGGAGCGAGGCCCAGGAAGTCACCGGGCCGTTCGAAATGTACCCGCCCTGGAAATATCCCCGGCACAAATGGGGCATGACGATCGACGTCAATGCGTGCACCGGATGCAGCGCGTGCGTGACCGCGTGCTACGCGGAGAACAATGTCCCGACGGTAGGCAAGGACGGGGTTGATAGCGGCCGAATCATGTCGTGGATACGCATCGAGCGTTACTTCCCGCCAGCCGGGGAAGCGGCGCAAGCGCCGCAGCTCTACCTCGCGCCGATGCTGTGTCAGCAGTGCGATCACGCGCCGTGCGAGCCGGTTTGCCCGGTGTTTGCGTCGTATCACACCGAAGAAGGCCTCAACGGCCAGGTTTACAATCGATGCGTCGGCACGCGCTATTGCCAAAACAACTGTCCGTACAAGGTGCGCCGATTCAACTGGTTCGTGCCGGAATGGCCCGCGCCGCTGAACCTGCAACTCAATCCCGACGTGACGGTGCGCGGCGCCGGGGTGATGGAGAAATGCACGTTCTGCGTGCAGCGAATCCAGTTCGCCGAGCTCAACGCCAGGACTGAAGATCGCGAGCTGCGCGACGGCGAGATCGTCACGGCCTGCCAGCAGGCGTGCCCGACGCGCGCAATCACGTTTGGCGACAGCAACGATCCCGCCAGCGCGATGATGCGCCGGCGCGAGGACAACAAGCTGCGCAACTATCGCGCGCTCGAAGAGCTCAACACGCAACCGGCTATCACGTATCTGCGCGATCTCTATCGCGAGAAGGGAAAGGCCTGAAGTGGCAGCGGCGCCGAAGATACCGTTCGAGCCGAGTTACCGCGACATCGATCGCAGCGTGCTGCGGGTGATGGAGCCGGCCGGCCCCGCGTACTGGGCGTGGATCGGACTGTGCTTCACGCTGGTGGCGATCGCCGCCGCATTGTGGGTTCGCCAGATCTACACAGGGCTGGGCGTGACCGGACTTCGCCAGCCCGTGATGTGGGCAATCTACATTACTAACTTCGTTTTCTGGGTCGGTATCGCGCACTCGGGGACGTTGATCTCCGCGATTCTGTTTTTGTTCCGCACCAAGTGGCGCACCGCGGTTTATCGCGCCGCGGAAACGATGACGATATTTGCAGTCGCGACGGCAGGGTTGTTCCCGCTGGTCCATCTCGGCCGCGTATGGTTTTTCTACTGGCTATTGCCATACCCTAATGAGCGATACCTACAGCCCGACTTCCGCTCGCCACTAGTGTGGGACGCTTTCGCAGTAAGTACCTATCTGACTATTAGCGCGCTGTTCTGGACGATGGGACTGATTCCCGACATCGCAAACGCGCGCGAGGCCGCGACTGGATGGCGCAAGAAGTTCTACACGGTGCTCGCCATGGGATGGCAGGGAACCGATCGCCAATGGCGGCATTACTCAATGGCGTACCTGCTGATGGCGGGGCTGGCGACTCCGCTGGTGATCTCGGTCCACTCGGTGGTGTCGTGGGACTTCGCGATGGCGATAAACCCGGGCTGGCACAGCACGATTTTCGCGCCATACTTCGTTGCCGGCGCGATTTTTTCCGGCGTCGCGATGGTCATCACGCTGCTAATCCCGATGCGCAAGCTGCTGGGTATCGAGGACCTGCTGACGGAGTGGCATTTTGACAATCTTGCCAAGGTCGTGCTGCTGACCTCGCTGGTAGTCTCGTACGCGTACATTACGGAAGCCTTTATGACCTGGTACGCGGGCGATCCGATCGAGCAAATGACTTTCCACATGCGCTACTTCGGGCCGTGGGGATGGATGTACTGGGTAATGGTCTCGTGCAACTGCGTAATACCATTGTTGCTATTTTCCCCGCGCATCCGGGTTAACATGAGGGCGCTCTGGATAATCACAATATTCGTGAACATCGGGATGTGGTTCGAGCGGTTTGTGATTATCGCGGGTTCGCTGACGGCGAACTTCGATCCTTCGCAATGGGGCAGTTACCGTCCGTCGGTCACTGAAATCATGATCACGGTCGGCAGCTTCGCGTGGTTCCTGGGGCTGTTCTCGTTGTTTTCCAGGTTCCTGCCGATCATATCGATGACGGAACTTAAAGAAGGAATCGTCTGGCTGCGCAAGGCGCTCAAGATGGATCGAGTCAAAGCCGCATGAGCACGATAGCGATCATAAGTTCGTTTGCGGACGACACTCGCTGCGCGCAAGCGATCGAGGAGCTGCGCGCGGCGCAGGTCGGCGATTTCAATACGTTCTCGCCGATCCCGAGCCACAAAATCGAACATGCAATCGGCCGGCCGAAGAGCCCGGTGCGATGGCTGGTGCTGGTGGGCGGAATTACCGGCGTTCTTACCGGACTCGCGATAACGATTGGAACAACTTACGAGTGGCGTCTCAACGCGGGCGGCAAACCGCTGCTGTCGTGGCCGCCGTTCATCGTGATCTGCTTCGAGTTGATGGTCCTGCTGGGCGGAATTTTCGGCTTCTTCGGGGTGCTGATGCTGTCGGGTGTGCCCACGACCGAGAGCGCGCCGGGGTACGACGGGCGCTTCGGCGAGGATCGATTCGGGATCGTGGTTCGATGTGACGAGGCGCAAGCGGCGCGTGTCGAGTCGATGCTGAAGGAATCGGGCGCGGAAGAAGTCGTTCGCGAAGACGAGGCGCAGCCGCGATGAGCACCGATCTTCAACGGGCGCATCGCGAACGCGCGGTGATGAAGCCGCGCGCCGTCGAGTCGGTGGCTGGCGCGACCATGAAGGCGGTGGCGGGCGCTATGATCGCGCTCGGCGCGATCGCGTTCGGGTTAGCGCTGTCGCGAGGCGGCGCCGCGATCGCATGGGAAGCCTATCTGGTCAACCTGCTGTTTTTCCTTGGCGTCGCGCAAGGCGCGGTGGTCGCCTCCGCGGCGTTCTATCTGACGCAGGCAAAGTGGGGCGGTTCGACGCCGTATCGGCTCGGCGAGGCGTTCGCGCCATTTCTGTGGGTGGGATTTTTTCTGTTCTTCGGGCTGTACTTCGGCCGCAGCCTGATTTTCCCGTGGGTAACGCATCCGATAGCGCAGAAGGCGGCGTGGCTGAATACTCCGTTTCTTTTTGCACGTGATGGAATCGGGCTCGGCGTGATGGCTGCGGCGAGCTTCGCGTTTATTCGCGTCTCGCGTGGTGATGGCGCACGGGCGTGGACGATTGCGACCGACGAGATCGAGTTGCCGCCGCATTCGATACGAGTGTTGGCTCCGCTGGTCGCGGTCCTGTTCGCGGCGGTCTATTCGCTGATTGCATTCGATTTGGTCATGTCGCTCGCGCCGGTCTGGCGCAGCACGCTTTTCGGCTGGTATTTTTTCGCCGGGTGTTTCTGGAGTGGATTGACTGCGATGGCTCTCACAGCGGCCGTGCTCCGCGGTCGTTTGGGCGGGAACAACCTGTTCACGAATCCCACCGTCATGCACGACTTTGGCAAGATGGTCTTCGCGTTCTCGGTGTTCTGGATTTATCTGCTGTTCGCACAGTACATTGTGATCTGGTACGGCGATCTGCCGGTCGAAACTTTCTTTATCGTTCAACGGGCACATCACCTGCCGTGGTCGCCGCTATCGGTGGCGTGCCTGGTTTTGATCTGGCTGATTCCATTTGCGGCGCTGATGAGCGTACGGGCCAAAAAAAACCCGGTAGTTCTCGGCACGGTGGCGGGACTGGGGCTGGCCGGGATGTGGCTCGAGCGTTACGTGCTGGTGGTTCCGTCGCTGTCGCTCGACGCGATCCCGTTTGGCGCCACGCAACTGCTGATCTCGATCGGTTTCCTGGGCGCATTTCTCCTGTCGGCAGTGCCGGGACTGAACCGCGTCGCGCAGGCCGCGACCTCGGGAGAACCGGTTGGAGACGACGCGGAATGATCGGGCGCGGTTCAAATAGGCATTCGATCGCGACGATAGTTCTACAAGTGGCTATTGCACTGGCTATTGCAGGATGCTCGGCGAGCGGCCATCCGATGACGACGCTCGCGCCAAAGTCGAATCTGGCGCAGTGGATTCAAAATCTTTTCATCGAGGTGACGGTGTGGGACGCGATCATCCTGGCGATCGTGGTCTGCGCGTTTATCCTGGCGGTGTTCGTCTTCTCGTCTCGAGTAGGCGAAGCCGCGCCTGCGTCGGCTGCGTCGTCCGATCTGGGTTTGGAAATTGCGTGGACGCTTGGACCCACGCTCGTGTTGGTGATGATCTCGGTACCGACGATTCGGACGATCTTTCGCTCGCAGCCGGCGCTCGCACCCGCGGGGGCGCTGGAGATCAAAGTAGTAGCGCATCAATGGTGGTGGGAGTTTCAGTATCCTGACGGCGCGAAGACCGCCAACGAACTGCACATTCCGGCCGACCGGCCGATTCGCCTGTTACTGGAATCGGCCGACATCATACATAGCTTCTGGGTCCCGCAACTCGGCGGCAAACGCGACGTGGTGCCCGGTCAAATCAACGAGCTGACATTCGTTGCGACGGTGCCGGGAATGTATCCAGGACAATGCGCGGAGTTTTGCGGCCTGTCGCACGCGAACATGCGCTTTCGAGTGTTTGTCGATTTGCCGGATGATTTCGCGAAGTGGGATAGGGCGCAGCTGGCCGGTCCGGCCGCAACTCCGGCCACCGATCTGTTGGCGTCAAACGGCGCAAAGATTTTTGCCAACAGTCCGTGCACGACCTGCCACATGATCCGGGGCATCTCGAAGGGGTATATCGGACCTGACCTGACCCATTTCGGCAGCCGCACGACGCTGGCCGCCGGGGTGCTGAAGAACACGCCGGAAAACGTCGCGAAGTGGATCGGGAATCCACAGGAAACCAAGCCGGGCGCGAACATGCCGGCGCTGCTGCTGCCGGGGCCAAAGATGAACGCCCTGGTCGCGTATCTCGAGGGTCTGAAATAGGGAGCGTCGAATGGCTGCCCAGCCGAAACCATTGCCAGTGCATCAGCCGAGCTACCTTGAAGGTGGCGGGATACTCGGATGGCTGACGACGATCGATCACAAGCGTGTCGCCGTGATGTACCTCGTCAGCGCGCTGTTTTTCCTGGCGCTCGGCGGATTCGAAGCGATGGCGATTCGCGTACAGCTGTGGCGTCCCGACAATCACGTGCTGTCGGCGGCGATCTACAACGCGTTTTTCACGATGCACGGGACGACGATGATCTTCCTGGTCGTGATGCCGCTGCTGCTCGGATTTTTCGGCAACTTCCTGATCCCGCTACAGATCGGCGCACGCGACGTCGCGTTTCCGCGGCTCAATGCACTGAGCTTCTGGCTGGCGCTGGTCGCGGGAATCCTGCTTCACCTCGGCTGGATTCGTGGCGGACTTCCCGATGCGGGATGGTTCGGTTACGCGAACCTGACCGAGCGGTACTTCACGCCAGGACTCGCGATCGATTGGTGGGTGATCGGGCTGCTGGTGTCAGGCACTTCGACGGTGCTCACAGGCCTGAACTTTCTGACCACGATCATCGCGATGCGCGCGCCGGGCATGACGTATATGCGCATGCCGATGTTCATGTGGTCGCTGATGGTGACGTCGATCCTGATTCTGATCGCGTTTCCGGCGCTCACGATCGGACTGATCTTTCTGCTCTTCGATCGTTTCTTCGGCACGCATTTCTACGTCGCATCGGCGGGCGCCACCCCGATTCTGTGGCAGCACTTGTTCTGGCTGTTCGGTCATCCAGAAGTGTACATCATGGCGCTGCCGGCCTTTGGGATCATCTCGGAAGTCATTCCGACGTTCTCGCGCAAGCCGCTGTTCGGCTATCCCATGATGGCGTATTCGATCTGCCTGATCGCATTCCTGTCGTACGGGGTTTGGGGACACCATATGTTCGCGACGGGAATGGGCCCGGTCGCGGACTCGGCGTTTGCGATTACTTCGATGCTGATCGCAATTCCCACCGGGGTGAAGATCTTCAGTTGGATCGCGACTGTTTGGGGCGGTTCGCTGCGCATGACGACCGCATTCTATTTCGCGCTCGGGATGCTGCTCGAGTTCACGCTCGGCGGACTCAGCGGTGTCATGCACGCATCGGCGCCGATCGATCTCCAGCAGACGGACTCGTACTTCGTCGTCGCGCACTTTCACTACGTGCTGTTCGGCGGCGTGATGTTCACGATCCTCGCGGCATTCTATTACTGGTGGCCGAAGATCAGCGGCCGCATGCTCAGCGAGCGGCTTGGCAAGTGGCATTTTTGGGTGACCGTCGTTGGATTCAACCTCACGTTTTTTCCGATGCATATTCTCGGGATGTGGGGGATGCCGCGGCGCACTTACACGTACGGCGCCGGCATGGGTTGGACGCATCTCAACCAGCTCGAAACGATCGGCGCGTTCATTCTCGGCATCGCGTTCCTGCTTTTCTACGTCAACATTTTCAGAAGTCTCACCAGCCGGGGAGAGCGGGCGCCCGCTGATCCATGGGACGGACGCAGCCTCGAATGGTCCACGCCGTCGCCGCCGCCCGCGTACAATTTCGCGACGATCCCGCAAATCCGCGGCCGCGACGCGTGGTGGATTCTGAAATACGGGCGCGCCGGTTCGCGCGGCGTGGCAGCCTATATGTCGGGCCAGGCGCCGGCGCAACCGCAGCCCAGTCAGCCGGTTTCCGCCGAGGACATCCACATGCCGGCGCCTTCGATCTTCCCGCTGGTGTTGAGTCTTGGCGTGGGTGTGATGGGTCTCGGTCTCATCATCGACTGGTATCGCATCATCCTCATCGGCGCCGCGGTCACGATCCTGTCGATTGTCGGGATGGGATTCGAGTACGCAGACTTTGGCGAAGAATCGCACGATCCGGAGCACGCACCATCGTCGGGCGGAGTCGACGTACGCAAAATTGGCCTGTGGTCGTTCATCGGCTCGGAATGCGTGTTCTTCGCCAGCTTGATATCGACGTTCATCGTTTACAAATCGCGCAGCCTTGCCGGACCCGGCCCGAAAATCCTCAACATCCCACTGACCTCGTTCAGCACTTTCATCTTGCTGATGAGTTCGTTGCTGATGGTGCTGGCGCTCGCGGCCACGCAGCGCGGCGACAAGCGATGGGAGCGAATCTGGCTCGGCGGCGTAATCGCATTCGGGCTGATTTTCCTTGGCGGCCAGGTTTACGAGTTCACCAGCTTCTACCGCGAGGGCATGGGGCTCACGACCAACCTGTTCTCGCAGTCGTTCTTTGTGCTGGTCGGATTTCACGGCGCGCACGTCGCGATCGGAGTGCTGTGGCTGTCGGTGCTGTTGGCGGCGGCGATGACGGACAAGCTCGGCCAGTCGCGCGCGCTATCGGTCGAGCTCGCGGGACTTTACTGGCATTTCGTCGACGTAGTGTGGATCATCATCTTTACCCTCGTCTATCTGATGCAGGCGGTGCCTGGAGCATGAGCGATATCGCAGACGCCCACGGCGGGCAGATTCATCATCCCGGTGCGGCGACCTACCTGATCATCGCCGCGTTCCTCGTCGTATTGACGGCGATGGAGATCACGGTCTTTTACGTGCATGCGCTCCATCCCGTGCTGGTGCCGCTGTTGATCGTACTGGCTGCCGCCAAGTTCGCGCTGGTCGTGATGTTCTACATGCATTTGAAGTATGATCGATGGCTGCTGACGGGAGTGTTCATCTTCCCGTTGATAATTGCGACGCTTTTGCTGGTCTCGCTAATTTTGCTGTTCTCATATCTGTCCGGTCACATGGCGCCGGTCGGATAGCCGCTCGGCGAGCATCTTGGACGATGGACATCTTCGGAGAACATCCGAGCATACCGATAGGCGTCGCGATCCTGATCGCGATTTACCTCGGCGCATGCCGCGCAGCCGGCCGCAAACCGACGCGGCGTCAGGCGATGTGGTTCGCGCTCGCGATGGGCGCGATTTTATTCACCCAAACCGAACTCGATGAACTTGCCGATGCGCGACTCTTTTCGATGCACATGCTGCAGCATCTGATGCAGACTTTCGTGATTCCGCCGCTAATTCTGCTGGGGACGCCGGGCTGGATGCTGGCGCCGTGGATGCTCAGCCGGCCGATCAAGCCCATCGCGCGTTTGCTCACAAATCCGGTAGTCGCGTTCCTGATTTTTTCGGCGGTCTTCGTCACCGCGCACTTTCCGCCGATCTTCGATCAGATGTGTCGCGACGAGAATTTTCACATTTTCGTGCACGTCCTCTTTATGGCGTCCGGCCTGCTGCTGTGGTGGCCGATTCTGAGTCAGATCCCCGAGCTGCCGCGGCTCTCCTACCCGGCGCAGATCCTTTATCTGTTCCTCCTGATGATCCCGATGACCGCGGTGGCCGCGCCGATCACCCTGGCGACCAAAGTGATTTATCCGTGGTACACCGAGGGCGCGCACGGATGGGGCCTCACGGCGATCGACGACCAGGTGCTGGGCGGGCTGATCATGTGGATCGGGCAGGGCACCTATCTGATGATCGTTTTCACCTTCATCTTCTATCGGTGGTCGCAGCGCGAAGACCGCGATATTTCGGTTCCGCCCGAAGCGACGACTCCGGAGCTTCGCGTGCTGCGATCGCGTCGCGTCGCCGGTTCGTAGAGTCGCGGCTACGAAGGAAGGATGCGCAAATCCGTCCGCGCAGCGGACGGCATCGTTGCGCGATAGGCGAAGCTGAGCGTCCAAAGCGTCACCGCCGAGTACACGATTCCGCCGGCCGCGATGCATGCCGAGCCGGCGACCGCGAGATCGATCGACCCTGCCAGCAGGCCGCCGGCAACCATCGCGACCCCGAGGTTATACGCGATGAAGACCAACGGCCGCGTCCGCGGAATCGATAGTTCCGCGATCGTAACCGCCGGCCATCCAGCCCCCGTCCGCGCACGTGCAACGAATCCCGGAAAGAGCTGATACGACATTCCGATGATGAAATTCGAAATCCATCCGAGCAGACCCATCACGCCGTAAGCCGCCGCGATGCGGCTGCCATATTCGCCGTCGGCGCCGGTGACGGTGAGCGCGAGACCCATCGCGATCGCAATCACGAGCCAGCAGACTCCGCAAATCGCATGACGCGACGTCCAATCGAGTGGCATCCGTCGCGTGAGCACCAGCCTTCCGATGGTGAAGATGTACGCGAGCAGGGACGCTGCGATCACGCTGCTCCATAGAGTCACGCCGGCGACCCCGCTCAGCAGAGTCACTCCGAGTCCGACGATTCCAATCGTCAGCGCGTAGAGTTGCCAGATCGCGGCCGCGGGGAGTTCGATCTTCGGCAGCAAAAACGCGGGTAGCATCCGGTAGGATACGGCGCAGATGGTCAGCGTTACCCATCCGAGCGCGGCGAAATGTACGTGACTGGAAAGATTCGTCAGCACGCTGCCGCCAAGGAAATCGTAAGTCTTGTCGAGCCCGAGCGTGAGTCCAATCGCAGCCGCGAGTACCAGAAAGCACACGCCCAAAAACATCCCCGTTTCGGCAACGCCGCGTCCGACCTGCGCCCACAGACACGGGATGATCTCAGCGGCGAACATCAAAACGCTTATCACCACCGCGATCGCCGCGAGCCAGAGTCCAAGCCAGATTCCAATCTCGAAATGCGCGATCATCCCCAAAACGCCGATCACGTACAGCACGAGTTGCGCGAACGCCATGCGCGGGTACGGGACCGGATGGTGCGTGAGCGCCGGGACGTAGCGATACATCACGCCCATCATTGCCGCGGTGATCCACCCAAGCGTGAACGTATGCACCAGCGCCAGCGGCCTCATTTGATAGAAAAACGCGGCGACGTCCGTGATTACGAATGGCATCGCGGCGACGCCAACGGCGAAAAACGCGACCGCGACCGCAAAAAAATGGATCGGTATGCGGCCGATCCGGAGCAGGTCGGGATGACTCAGATACTCGTGATGATCAGCGGCTCGCGCTGCTTTGGGAGCCAATGCCGGCGAAGAGCCCGAGGCTGCAGATCGTTCTGTTGTTTCAAGTCTGTCGGGCATGACGCGAAAACCATTGCATCTTATCCTGCAGCCGGCCGCCGAGCTAAGTCCGCGACGAGGGGAAAAAACACGCGAAAGGGGTTCGCGATGCTTGCCGCCCGCAGCTATTGACGTTAATAATGCTAATAGAGATTTTGTGCATTACTAATGGGCGAGTTTATCTCGGCGTGAATCGGCCGCTTGCGTGACGGTGAAGATGGCACACTCGAGGGCGCGGATCATCATCGATGGAGCGGTCGCGGGAATCATCGGCGCGCTGGTTGTTGCCGTCTGGTTTCTAATCTTCGATTTAATTCGCGGCCACGCATTTGAAACGCCGGCTCTGCTGGCGGCGACGATTCTGCATGGGTCGCATAGTCACGAGCTCCATCACGGGCTGAAGCTGCTGGCGCTGGAGTACTCGCTGATCCACTTCGGCGCGTTCATCGCGTTCGGCATAACCGGAGGATTGCTGCTCGAAGCCTGCGAGGCCGAGTTATCGCTGCTTTTTTCGCTGGCGATTTTTTTCCTTGCATTCGAAGTTTTCTTCATCGCGGTAGTTCTGTTCCTGGGCCCGAACGTGATGGTGGAACTGACCTGGTGGGGCATTATCGTCGGCAATCTGCTCGCCACGGCCGCGATGCTTTCATATTTCTTGTGGCGGCATCCTACGCTTGCGTGGCATCTGCTGGGTGGCTGGATCGCTGTCGCGCGCGAAGGTGTGACGGCCGGACTGGTGGGTGGGATCGTCGTCGCCATCTGGTTCATGGGCTACGACATCGCCTCGGGCAATTCGTTTCACACGCCGGCGATTCTCGGGGCGATGGTATTTCGTAACGCGAATGTGAGCGATGGTATTGCGGCGACGCTGCCGCTGGTGCTCGGCTACTCGATCCTGCATTTCTTCGCGTTCGCCATGTTCGGACTGGCGCTCGCGATTTTGCTTGCGGCGTCGGAATCGGAACCGTTCATGGTGCTCGGTGCGCTGTTGCTGCTCGCGGTGTTCGAGGTTTTCTTTGTCGGATTCGTTTCATTGATCGATCAGTCGGCGCTCGAAGCCCTGGGATGGTGGAAAATCGTCGCCGGAAATATCCTTGCGCTGATCGCGATGGCGACATACTTCATCCGCGGCCATCGTGGACTCGGCATCAAGCTGGTTGAGCGGTGGGCGATGCTCGACTATGAAGGCGCCGAGATGGGCGGCGAGCCGCCTGCACCGCCCGCGCGCGAGCCCGAAAGTCATCCGACACACCTTTAAGGGTCAGGCTAAATTCCGAGCACGTCGCGCATCGTGTAGAGGCCGGGCTTGCGACTTATGAGCCAGCCGGCGGCACGAAGCGCGCCGCGCGCGAGCGAGTCGCGGCTCTGCGCGCGATGAATCAATTCGAGGCGCTCGCCCTGCCCGCCGAAAATCACGGTATGGTCGCCGACTGCGTCGCCCGCGCGCATCGCGAGCACCGCAATCTTGCCGTCGGGCCTGACACCGGTGATTCCTTCGCGGCCGAACACCGCGTTGGAAGCGAAATCCACGCCGCGTGCCGATGCGATCGCCTTGCCAAGCGACAGCGCGGTGCCGCTGGGCGCATCGATTTTGGTGCGATGATGAATCTCGATAACTTCGGCGTCGAAGTCAGGAAGGATCGCGGCCACTTCGGCGACGATCTTGGCAAGCACGTTGACCCCGATACTCATGTTCGGTGCGATCACGGTGCGCGTCTTGCCCGCCAGTTCGCGCGCACGCCTTTCCATTTCGGGAGTGAAGCCGGTCGAGCCGATTACGATCGCAGCGCCCGCTTTCGATGCGACTTCGAGATGTTCCATCGAGGCGGTGGCCGTCGTGAAGTCCATCGTGACGGTGTCGGGCCGCGCGAGCGCCGCATAATCGTCGGTGATTGTTACGCCGAGCGGGCCTACGCCGGCCAACTCGCCCGCGTCGGTTCCGATCGCGCTGTTGCCGTGCGCTTCGAGCGCGCCGACGATTTTGTGCGCGGGATCGCGCGACGCAAGCGCGACCAGCAGCCGGCCCATCCGGCCCGCTGCTCCAGCTACGATTAGATTAGCCATCGGAATTCACTTTGCCCGCGTGACGCGGGCGGGGATGCGCAAGCGGTCGCGGCTCAGGCAGCCGGAGCCTCGGCGGGCGCGGCTTCGGCCGCCGGCGCCGCCGCTGCTTCGGCCGGCTTGCCGTGCTTGGCCTTGAAGTGTTCGTCGCACAGGCTGCTGGCGCCGTGGCGATGCTTGCGGCATTTCTCGAAGGTGCAGGTTTTGTAGCGTGCCTTGGGCATCTCACCGGCTTTCCAGAGCCGAAAATGCATCCGGCAGTAGCCCTTGCCGACCGCCTCGCGCGCGCAATCTTTCGCTTTGCAGTTTCCTTTGTTCGCCATGAATCCCTTCTTGGAGGCCGCTTTCCCGACGCGAGCAACGAACACGGGAGTTTGCGGCCGAGCAATTCATCTACCATAGTGTTTGGCGCCGCCGCTTCATAGAGCCCGCGCTTCCCCGGCACTGGCCGTGGCGACAGCAGCGCAGCGAATTAATACTGGCCCGTCGTGCCAACGACCGCCCGCCAACGGGCAGGGCTGAGCCCTGCACCCGGTATTAACGCCGCGCTCCGTTGTCGCGCGCGGTCTCTTCTATAGTGTGGTCGCGAAAAGATGCGCTGCGCA
>NZ_DATCTO010000001.1 GCF_036567905.1 Candidatus Binatus sp. | reverse complement strand
CATGTTCGATGTTGCTGCCGAGCGTGAAGAAACGCTCGTAGCGGAAGGTGATGTTGTCCTCCATGTCCAGCGGCGGCATGCCCTGGTAAAAGGTCGCCACAACGACCGCCGGAATCTTGATGTTGGGGAATACGTCCACCGGCATCTTCATGAATGCCGTCACCCCCAAAATCACGATCACAAGCGCTCCGACGATGATTGTGTACGGATTGCGCAACGAGAAACTTGGCACGCTGCAAACTCCCAAGACCCGGCTAAGTGCTTGCGCCGGTGGATTTCAAACTTGACCACAACCGCCCGCGAGTAGTTACCCGCGTGCTTGGCGAATCACGAGTCTAGAGTTTGCTTAGAGCGGGTCTTGGCTTTCCGCGTGCGAGGGGAGCAATTTGAGCCGTCTTACTATTGGTCGTACGGAAGGGTTCGGGAATCTGAAACTCAGTAATGGTCTGGCGGCCTGATCGTCCGGTATAAGCTTCAGATACTGCTGCGGTGGAACGCTATTCGCCGCATAGCCGACCTTGAGATCGGGCAGGCGTGACGAATCATCGGTGAACCGCTGTGACCCGCTGAGAGTTGAGTTGCCGGTCGATCCGCAGGAGAGGCGTAAGTGCGGAGGCTGCAGTCGAGGCGCTAACGCTACGATGCTCATTGCGACAAGAATCGTGGCAACCAGCTGCAAATTTCGGCGGGAAAGCATTCCGGAAGCTATGTTATATCGTACCGTATTTTGAATGCAAGCGGAGCAGATTCTCTTGTGCTCGCGAAGATTCCAGATTCAGCAAACGGCGGTTTGTTATGCGTTCACGCGGAGTCAGCGCAGAAACGTTACGTCGCGAGTCGCGTGCCTTCTTCGGTTTTCGCGTTCCCTTCGATGACCAGACGCATCTCGAGACCACGGTGCCTGATTCGTTCCGGTTTCCCCTGCACACCAATAGCAGCGTCGCGGCCGGTAGGCGGTCGTCTGAGGGGTCTATATGTATCAGAGGTTTTTCGATCTCGATCAGGAGCCGGCCGCTTGTGGTTCAGGTCGCAGCCCGTTTCAATCCATCGCATTAATTCGATAGCTATTATCGCATCTGCTCATATTTCGGTTCCGATGGAATTTTTAGCAGGGACAGCCTAATATCGCAATTCACGGTGAATCTGGCGGGAAATCTGCAATGGCGATTCTGATTCTGCCGGCGCGCTCCTGACCGTTCGGCAGAAGAGTTATGAAACAAAAGGGGCGCTTCCAGCTGGTCTCTGCGCTTCTGGCGCTGTGCCTGAGCGTGATAACGACGATCGCGATCGCGGAGCCCGCATCAGAGAGCGCAACCTCCGCGACGATTCTTGTTTACCATCGGTTCGGCCCGGTGGTTGCCGATAGCATGACGGTCACGACCGCGGTCTTCGCATCGCAGCTCAAGTATCTTCATGACAATGGCTATACTGTCGTTCCGCTTCACGATGTTGTGAATTTCGCCGCAGGTCACGACCAGTTGCCGCCGCGCGCCGTCGCGATCACCGCCGACGATGGCCATCGCACAGTGTTCAGCGACATGGCGCCATTGGTCGAGCGCTATCGAATCCCGGTGACACTGTTCATTTATCCATCCGCGATTTCGAACGCCTCGTATGCGATGACCTGGGAACAGCTCGCGGAACTGAAAGCCACCGGACTCTTTTCGGTGGAATCGCACACCTATTGGCATCCCAATTTTCGCATCGAGAAACGCCGACTCTCCACCGAGGATTACTGGAAATTGGTGGATAGCCAGCTCAACAAATCGCGACAGGTCCTCGAGCGCCGGCTCGGTGGCCCGGTGACGATGCTGAGCTGGCCGTTCGGGATCTACGACGATGAGCTGATTGCCGCCGCCAAAAAATCCGGATACGTCGCCGCATTCAGCATCGAACGACGCAAGGTCTCGCGCGGCGACAACTTCATGGCGCTCCCACGCTTCATCGTTACCGATGGCGACATCGGACAAAGATTCGGGAGTCTGCTACCCGCTCGGACGCCCATAACCAGTCGGCGATAGTTGATGTCAAGACCGATTATTTTCACGCTGTCTTTGTTCTTCCTCACATCTTTGTTCAGGCCTGTGTCGACAATGGCTTACACCGGGACCGTCATCGATGGCTCGACCAGGAGGCCGGTGGAGGATGCGATCGTGACACTCGGGGACGTCGTGGTTCGAACCGATCACGATGGCAAGTTCCAGATCAGCGGCCAGGGCGACGCGATCGGTTTGAGAGCATACGGCCATCGGCGGGAATCAGTCTCCGTCGGAGTGCTGAAAGATGACTCCGGTCCGATTGTACTGACGCCGATGACGCCGAAGGCGCTCTATCTTTCATTTTACGGAATCGGCAGTGCCAAATTGCGCGAGGCGGCCCTCGGCCTCATCGACAAAACCGAACTTAATGCCGTGGTGATCGACGTCAAAGGCGATCGCGGGATGATCGCATTCAAAACCTCGCTCGCGCTTGCCGAGCAGGCTCATTCGAACGAGCTCACGACGATGCGCGATGCGAAGGCAATAATTGACCGGCTCCATCACGATAACATTTACGCTATCGCACGAATTGTCGTCTTCAAGGATGATCCGCTGGCGACCGCCCGACCCGATTTGGCGGTGAAGCGCGGCAGCGGCGCAATCTTCAGGGATCGCGAACGCCTGGCGTGGACGGATCCCTTCAACCCCGAGGTGTGGGACTACAACATCTCGATCGCGATCGAGGCGGCGCGCCTGGGCTTCGACGAAATTCAGTTTGACTATGTGCGCTTTCCCGACGCGCCGGGTCTTAAGTTCTCCAAGCCCACCGACATGAAGAGCCGCCTCGCCGCGATCTCCGGCTTTCTGGCCGACGCGCGGCGGCGCCTCACTCCCTACAATGTGTTTCTCGCCGCCGACATCTTTGGATACGTGACGTGGAACCTCGACGACACCCATATCGGGCAGCGGCTCGAGGAACTTGCGCCCATCGTCGACTACATCTCGCCGATGCTGTACCCGTCGTGCTTCCAGTTCGGCATTCCCGGCTATCGCAATCCGGTCGCGCATCCGTATGAAATCGTCTTCCTCTCGCTGCAGAACGCGCGCGAGCGTGGAATCCCCTCGATTCGGTTTCGCCCGTGGCTGCAAGCATTTCGCGACTACGCCTTCGACCATCGAGAGTTCACCGGCACCCAGATCAGGCAGCAAATTTCGGCCGCCAAAAGGTTCGGCTCCGACGGCTGGATGCTATGGAACCCGCGCAACCAGTACACCGCCGAGGGGTTGAAGCTGCAGGGCGCGGGTTGCGAGAATGACGCTGCGGACGTGGTACAATAGTCGCAATGAGAAGCCCGACGGCGTCTTTCTCGCACCGTCTGATCGCGGCACTCGCGCTCCAGTTGCTCGCCGCGATCCTTGCAGCATCGGCGTCTGCTTTTGCTGCCTCGCCCGCGCGCTTGCGCGAAGCGGACCTGCAACAAATCGACACCATCGTCCAGTCTGAGATCGAAGCGGGAAGAATCCACGGCGCCGTCGTCGAGATCGGGCAAGGCAGCCAGGTCGTTTATCGCCACGCTTTGGGAGATCGCGCGCTTGAGCCCCGGCGAGTCGCGATGACTCCCGACACAATTTTCGATCTCGCCTCGCTGACCAAGCCGGTCGCGACCACGGTCGCGATAATGCAGCTTCGCGAGCGCGGCAGTATCGACCTCGACGCACCGGTCGCGACTTACTGGCCAGCCTTCGCTCGCAACGGCAAGGAACGCATTACGATTCGCCAGTTGATGACGCATTATTCCGGCCTGGCGCCAGATTTGGACCTGCGCCGCAAGTGGACCGGCTACTCGACCGCAATGAAGATGACCGCGGATGCGAAGCCGCTACATCCTCCGGGAACGCACTACGAGTATAGCGACATCAATTTCGAGGCGCTCGGCGAGGTGGTTCGGCGCGTCGCGAAGCTTCCGCTCAACGACTATTGCCGCATCAACATTTTCACCCCGCTCGGAATGGCGGATACCGGTTTCTGCCCGCCAGCACGAGAACTCAATCGTATTGCGCCGACCGCATTCGCCGACGGCAAGTTGCGCATCGGCGAGGTTCACGATCCGACTGCCGCGCGAATGGGAGGGCTGGCGGGTCATGCCGGACTGTTCTCCACCGCCGACGACCTGGCGATCTTCGCGAGGATGATGCTCGACGACGGACGCGCGGGCGCGGTCACGATTCTCTCTGCGCGTTCGATCGACGAAATGACGATTCCCCAATCGCCGGTCGGCGCGGGTGATGCGAGCCGCCTGCGCGGCCTGGGATGGGATCTCGGCGCGCCGCTGTGTGCGAATCGCGAGCAGCTCTTGCCGGTCGGCTCGTACGGCCATTTCGGATTCACCGGGACGATGCTGTGGATCGATCCCGTATCTTCCACCTATGCGATCATCTTGACCAATCGCACGTACCCCAGCGGCGCAGGTGATGCGGGCCCGCTGCGACGCGAAATTCTCGCGCTGATTTCAGATCGCCTCGGTACCCTGTCTGAGGATCGCATCGTGGAATGTCGGCCTTGCTTGAATTCCTTCTGCGCGTTGGCCAAACGCACTTCCGTTCACACAATGGTTCTCACTGGCGCCGACGTGTTGGCGGGTGACGGATTCGCGCAACTCAAAGGCACGCGCGTCGGATTGATCACCAATCAGACCGGCGTCACTCACGCCGGCACTGGCGATATCGAGGCGCTTTCACATGCGCGCGGACTGACGCTGCGCGCGATCTTCAGTCCCGAGCATGGCCTGCACGGCGATGTCGATGAGCGCGTCGCCCCGGGCGCCGAGCCCGTCACCGGTCTGCACTTCTTTAGCCTGTACGGAGAGACGCGGCGGCCGAGCGCCGCGATGCTCGATGGCCTCGATGCGGTGGTGTTCGACGTTCAGGACTCGGGCGCGCGCTTCTACACCTACATCACGACGATGGCCTATGCGATGGAAGAAGCGGCCCGCCGCGGTATCGACTTTTATGTGCTGGATCGTCCCAATCCGATTTCGTGCGCCGTCGTGCAAGGCCCGATCATGGACGCCGATTTGAAATCGTTCACCGGATATTTTCCGCTGCCGACGCGCCACGGCATGACGGTCGGCGAGCTTGCCGAGATGTTCAATGGCGAAAACCACATCGGCGCGCGTCTGCACGTGATCAAGATGCGCGGCTATGGGCGTTCCCAATGGTTCGATCAGACGGGGCTGCGATGGACGCCGCCCTCGCCGAACCTGCGAACGCTTACTGAAGCAACGCTGTATCCGGGCGTTGCGATGATCGAGGGCGCCAATGTGAGCGTCGGGCGCGGGACCGATACTCCATTCGAATTGGTGGGCGCGCCGTGGATCGGCTCTGCGCTGCTGCTCTCCTACCTGGACCAGCGAAAGATTCCCGGCGTTCGCTTTCAGACAGCCGATTTCACGCCATCCGCCGACATTTATGCCGGTCGGAGCTGCCACGGAGTACGGATTTCTCTCGACGACCGCCTCGCGCTTGATTCGCCGGCGCTCGGGATCGAGCTGATTGCCGCACTGCATCATTTAGATATGAATGATTTCAAGATTGACGCGACGCTCTCGATGGTTGGTTCGCGTCGAACGCTCGAGCAAATCAAGTCGGGCGCGGATCCCAAACAGATCGTCGCGGATTGGCAACCGGAGCTACAGAATTTCCGCATCCTGCGCGCGCGCTATCTGCTCTACTAGTCTTCGCTTTCTTCATCGCGGTTGCGGATTAGTCGGATGTGGACAGTCAAGCCGCAGACGCGGCAGAATCTATCGGATGTCTGCGGTCACTACCACCATAGCGACGATAAGGCCTGCTCATGGCTTCGGCGATTGTTGTCGGTGATGCCCGCGAGTGAACGGGACCGGAGATATTGGCTAATGTTTCAGGTCTACGTGGATGACAGCGGGCGCGGTGAAGACCAGAACAATCCGCTCTTTGTGCTGGCTGGTTACGTCGGCCGAGCACGAAACTGGTTGGGCGCTGTGGACGATTTGCAGCGCATCATGCGGAAAGAACCACGACTCGACTATCTAAAAGGCAAGGAGGCTGCTTCGCTGAAAGACCATTTTAACGGATGGAGCGAAGCTGAACGTGACGCCAAGCTCGCTGAAATGATTGGCGTACTCAATAAGTACAAAATGATCGCTCTCTCTATCGGGATTCGTTACGCCGACTTCAATCGGATTCTTGCTAGGCCGAAGGGAGCAATGAAAAATCCCTATGCGCTCGCCTTTTGTCACGTAGTGGTCTGGATGCTTGATTCCGCTCGGAAAAATCCAGTGCGCGAAACAATCGAATTGATTTTCGATCAGGGCGTGATCGGTAGAGAGCGTAACATCAGGGCCGCCTACGAAGGGATGATGGGCCATCTTCTAAAAGAAATGACGGACTTGCTCATAGGACGCCCACAGTTTGAAGATGATTGGAAATTCCTGCCTCTACAGATGGCCGATCTCTTTGCGTGGCATAGTCGCCGCGATTATATCGAGCAGCTTGCTTCCAGAGGTACTCGGCGATTGGAATCGAATGTCTGGAACTCTTTGCGGACCAGCCAAGGGAAGGGACTGTTTCTGAACGCGAACGACCTGGCGGAGTTTAAGCGCCGGAGCGACGCACGGTTCGGTTTTTACCGACCTTCGCGGGGCTGACTGGTTGCGTCCGCTCGATTAAGGGAGCCATTAGCTTTTTCAGCTTGCCGATGTCGGCGTGTCGCAACATTTCCCTTAGCCGATCGTCTTCGGCGCGGGTTTTTGCGGTGATAGACTTGCGAGCGCGGGTGGAAGCCACCCGTGTACTTTAGCGATTCGATGTCCGCGCTGCTACAGAACCGACCAGCGAGCAAAAGACGACAACGCGGATCGAAACGCGAGCAGACCGGGAACATACGCGGCGAATTGCAGGCTCTGGACTTTTCGCCGTTTTCGGAGTTTTCAATAGGTACAGACATGGGCTGCCTGATGAGGGAGGCTAACCGTCCTGCACAGACGCCCAATCCGTCGGCAAAGCGAGGAAGGCATGGCACAGATGATGCTCGATCAAGATGGTTCGGAGTTTCACGCTTGGAGGACGATCTTATGAACTTCGCGCAATTCGATATCGCCGAACGGGCGGCTTTCTACCTCGGCAAGGGATTCCATTGCAGCCAGGCCGTCTTGCACGTCGTGCAGGATCTCCTGGGGGAAGAAGACGAGGCTGCGCTCCGCATGATGGGTGGGTTCGGCGCCGGAATCGGCGGTATGGGCTCGGTGTGCGGCGCCCTTAACGGCGGCGTAGCGGCGCTTGGTCTCAACCGCGGGAAAGGCACGGTCGAGGGCAAGCAAGATCCCAGCCTCTTTCCGCTCTGCGCAGAGCTCTACCACCGCTTCGGTAGCGAAATCGAGGCCAGCCATTTTTGCCGCGACATCACCGGTACGGATTTCACCAAGCCCGAGGAAGTAAAGGCTTACATGAACTCGCCTGAGAAGACGAGCAGATGCATCCGGCTGGTGGGCGCGACCGCGGCGCTGGTCAAGGACATGCTGTCGCGGGAGGACGCCAAGTCGAGCAGCGCCGGCGTGAAAAGTTCGTCGCGCTGAGTCTGGCCGCCGCCGGGGATTTTTCAGCTCGAAATCGTCCAAGCTGCCGCTTCTTATGCGGGCGCGTCCGTCCGTTGGCCGCGCGTGAGTTCTTTAGACGCGGGCACTGACAGCGGGATGCGACCTTGAAGGATCCTTTCAGCATCGAAGACAAGGTGACGATCATAACCGGCGGCGGCACCGGAATCGGCGCTTCGATCGCCCACGAGTTCGCCTCGCGTGGCGCGCGATTACTGATCGCGAGCCGTAAGCTTAGCCATTTGGAGCCGGTGCGTGACGAGATCCGCAAGGCCGGCGGCAAATGCGAGATGGCGCAGTGCGACGTGCGCGACCCGGCCGCCTGCGAGGCGACGATCGCCACTGCGGTGCGGCATTTTGGGCGGCTTGACGTGCTGATCAACAATCACGGCGGGAGCATCGCCGCCCGAAGCCTCGACCTGTCGCCCAACGGATGGGGGGCGGTGGTCGGGATCAACCTCAACGGTACTTTCTTCGCCTCCAAGGCGGCTGCCCGGCAGTTCATCAAGCAGAACACCGGCGGCGTGATCATCAACATGTCAACCTACCTTGCCCTGCGTGCCAGTCCGATGGCCGCGTCTTACGCGGCAGCGAAGTCCGCGGTCATTAACCTCACGAAGTCACACGCCTCCGAGTGGGGCGGGTTCGGCATTCGGGTCAACTGCATCGTGCCGGGCCCGATCGAAACCGAGGCGGCGGCGGCGCGCGGTTGGGGCAATCCGGATCTGCGGGCAAAGGTCGGCCGCACTCGCGCCCTGGGCCGCCTCGGTCGGGTCGGGGAGATCGCTTATCCCTGCATCTTCCTGGCTTCGGACGCGGCCAGTTATATCTCCGGAGCGATGCTCGTGATCGACGGTGGTACCGCACCGCGCGGCGAGTAGCGCTATTTTCCGCGCGGTCCCGGTAGTGTGCGCGCCACTCGCGCAAGCAGCCGTACAGCTCAGCATCTTCAAAATGATCGCGAACGCCGAAAGCTGCTTCATTGCGCTGACTCCGCTGGGGTATCAATTCCAGTGGTGGACGTTTCCGGGAGTTGAAGATCATGCATACTCAGCCGAAGGAGTGTTCTTTCAGTTCATATATGTGAATCCGCGCGAGAACGTGGTGATTGTTAAGACCAGCGCCAACGACGGCTTCTGGGACCCAGCCAAGGAATCGGAAATTTACGCCGCCTACGACGCGATCACTTCCGCGTTGCACGGTCAGTGAGCGGACCTCTTACACACGATTCATCATACGATGATCGACGCGCGCAACGACCTCGCCTTTCTGATTGGCAAGCGTCGAACGTACCACGACAAATATCATCGTTCCGGTACGGCCTGTCTTTTCGTAAGTCTCCTTCACCTTGGACGACACCCGGATCGAATCGCCTGCGCGAATCGGGGCGTCGAGTTCGATATCGATGCCAGCCATGAGGCCGCCGTGGCTGAACGCTGGGATCTGTGCGAAGACATTGTCAGCATACCGAAAAGAGGCCACCAAGGCGGGCGGCGCGATGATGCCGCCGTACGGACCCGCTTTTGCGGCGGCCGCATCGAGGTACAAGGGATTGTCGTCGCCGACCGAAGCGCAAAAGCTCGCGATCCGCTCGGCAGTTACCAAAAAAACCTCGTCAGCCTCGAAGGTGCGGCTCATGAAGTTCGATTTGTCTTCCTCCATTCTGACTCCGACGAAACCTCTACGCGGATTTGCCGCAGAATAAACCATTCGGCGGAAGACGCCTTGAAGTAGGGGCTGAGGAATAGTTCGGCCGTTGCGGGAGAGCCATGACGGTCGAGACTCTCGGTGTTTCGGCGCCTTCGGAGTCTTTGGTTGATGGGATGGACCCAGCCCCCTTTGCCTAAGGCGCATCTTTGCCAGTGGGAATCGTTACTTCTCGAACGATGGGCCCGCGAAGTTTCCCGGGATGACCGGCGCCGGACCGCTATTCTGTCCCAACAGTGCGCCGCCTGCGGTCAAGCCCCCATCGACGACCATGGCGGTCCCAGTTACCCATTCGGAATCGTCACTTGCCAGGAACAGCGCCATCGCCGCGATGTCATGCGGATGCCCCGCGCGCGGAATCGGCTGGATCAGCGCGAGCAACTGCTCCGCCACCGGCTCACCTCCGGGCAGGCGCGTATTTATCAGCGGAGTATTGATGCCGCCCGGGCAGATACAGTTGACGCGAATCCGATCTTTGCCGACTTCAAGGGCGACCGAGCGCGTCAGATTAATGACCGCCGCCTTCGCCGCGCTATAGGCGTGCGGCCCCGCGCCCCCGCGAAGACCCGCGACCGACGCGGTCGAGATTATCGATCCGCCGCCAGCCTTGCGCATCTCGGGAATCGAGAACTTCATTCCAAGGAAAACCGAGCGCAGCAAAATCGCCAGGCTCCTGTCCCAATTCTCGACCGTGGTCTCGTCGATCGGCCCGACCGCGCCGCCCAGGCCGGCATTGTTATACATGATGTCGAGGCGGCCGAATTCCTTGACCGCGCGCGCCACCGCCGCCTTGACCTCCGCCTCTGCTGAAACGTCGGTCTTCTGAAAGACCGCGTGGCCGCCGTTCTCCTTGCAATCGCGAACCGCGGCTTCACCGCCTTCGACGTTCAAGTCCGCGATCACTACCGCGGCGCCTTCGCCCGCGAACCGAATCGCAGTGCCGCGGCCGATTCCACTGGCCGCGCCGGTGATCACTGCGACTTTGCCATCGAGTCTGCCCATCGTGGTGTCTCCTCTCACTTTTGCTCTTCGAGTCCCTTAACCTATGCCTTCATCGCGCCGATCGCCCAGTCGGTCGTCATCAGATTTATGAAAAGGTTGCGCTCGAGCCTAAGGCCCTCGGCCAGCGGCGCCTGCATCGCCGATCGCGCCGGGCGCTTGATCTGGGCCATCGCGCGCTCCAGCGCCTTGCCCTGCGCCAGCTCATTGACCAGACCAAAGGCGGCCGCTTCGCGTGAGTTCCGTTCGCGTTGAGCCTTAGACTCGGAGCCAACGCATCGCACCGCACGGTTGGGAACCACGCGCCCTTCAGCGCATCAGGGTGGCGAAGTCGCGAATCGGATCGTGGCCGTCCCAAGCCCGCGCAAGGTCGCGAATCTTCATCATCGTCGGGTAAATGGATGGTTCTTTCGCTTCCGAAATCTCGTAGAGAGGGCCGCCCGGCACGGAATCAGTCGCGAAGTAGATGAACCGGAGACCACTGCCGGGGATCGCGCCCTCGTGCGCCACTGACAGGCCGGAGCGGACGAGTTCCGGCACGGCGCGATCGTATTCTGCCCGCGTCATCCATGAGGAGACGTGCTGGAAGCCTTCGTGACCGGCGGCAAGGTAATCGCGATAGGCGCTCGGCTTGTCGTCGTGCTGTTGGATGATCTCCACCTGGAACTCGCCCGAAAAACCTAACGCGAGAGAGATTCGCGGCGGCGGGACAGGTCTGCCGCGATAGCGATAGTTGTCCGGCACAACATCGCGCATCGTGAAGAAGGGTCCGACGCCGAGCGTGCGCGTCCAATAGTCGAGCGCTTTTTCGAGATCGCGCACCACGAACGCGATCTGCCGCATTTCTCCGAAAACCCGGCTCATGAAGGGACCTCCTTTGGGCCTGCGAAAAAGACACTGCGCCTTCGGCCGACTTGAATCAACGTGGACGATGCTCGGCACGCCGAAGCGTCTGATCGTCGCGTCGGCCATCACCTGGCCGCAAATTGCTTTCGGAGAGCGCGCTGCATTCCTCCCCGGAGGGAAACGGGCGCCGCATCGTCAGTTAGATTCGCCTGGCCAGATGAGCGCGCGGCGCGAAAGTCAAACGCTGACAGTGGTCCCACGATAGTAATGGTGCAAGATTTCTGTGTAAGTCTTGCCCTCATTTGCCATAACTGCCGCGCCGATCTGGCATAGGCCGACACCGTGTCCCCAGCCGGCTCCTAAGAAGACAAAGCGGCCCGACACCTTGTCTATGACGAATGCAGAGCTATACAGATGGGTGCGCGATAAAGCGCGGCGAATTTCCAGTTCTTTACCGATGATGATGTAGTCGCGTTCCCCGGTGATCTTCAGCCGATATATTCGGCCTGAAGGTCCGCGCGCGAGCGCCTGCACGTCGCGAATCGGACCAAGATCCGCGCCGAGCCTGGATCTGATCAGATCGGCGAGTTCTTCGGGCGTGTACGCGACCCGCCAGCGATAGAAATCCCGGGTCTCCTGATCGAATCCCGGCAGAACCCGCGCGAGAAGCTCCGAATCGTCCGTATTGCAGTAAGCCGGCGGGCTTGAACGTATCCATGTCTCAGGACTGTAAGCGCAGGGTTGCGCCGGACCGTCGTAGATAGATTCAAGATAGGGAATATCTTCATCTTCCCAAGCGGTCGCGTAGCGCTCGGTTATTCCGCCGCAGGACTTGGAAAACCGTGCGTCGCAGATAGCGCCATTGTAACGGAGAAACGCGCCCGCCGTCGCGCGAACCGCTGCGGCTGCGGCTGGAGAGAATGCCTTCGTGATGCCCTGATACCGCTGGCAGTGGTCGTCGGCACACACATCGAAATCCGGATGCGCTTCGCGGCCGTACCAGCGAAGGATTTCGTGAGATTCGAGACGCTGTCCTTTCCCGGAGCGAGGGGTATTTGCTTTAGGAAACCACATCCAGCTGCGCGAAATCACCGCGTGAGCTTTCAGCAGTTCGAGCGGACAGGACGCGCTCATCTCGGATGAGATCACGCTCGTGACGTAGTCTTCGAGCGCAACATCATTGATCACCGTCAGCCCGGCTGCTCGTTTCATGAGGCGGCAAGCCCCGCGGAATACCTGGCGCTCCTTGCGTTCCCAATGAAATCCGATTCCGATCGTGACGTCGTCCAGCGCAAACGCGCACGCTGCCGGGTCCGCCGCAGTGAGCGTAACTTCAGAAGTAAATCTGTAGCGCCCGGGGCTGTACGGCTTGCCGGAAGTATCCGTAAACGTACCCGTCAATTCGACTTCGACCGCGGATTGTCCTTCGATCAGCCCTACCGATACCTTCAACGCTCACTCTCCAGCTTGCCGGCGACTTCCTGAAACTGACCGTCAGGCAAAGTGACCTCTCGAAAAATTGCGGCGATGGCGTCACCCGTGATTCTTTCGAAATGCTGCGCCAGCGGCACAACAAATATTCCGCACAAATCAATCGATGCCGGACTGACCGTCAGTTCGCCCGTATGAAAGACCTCTGGCCGATGTTTTCCTCGCGGAAACAGATATGCGACCCACTCCCCGCTCTCATGAAAGACCGCGATGTTGATCAGCGGTTCTGGCCGTTTGCCCGTCGTTTGCGCGAGCAAATCGATGGCGCGATCCATTCGATGGATTAAAGCAGATCGATCCCGCCCACGAAGCAGCAACACATTTCTTCCGTAATTCGGAACAGTGACGCCGGTCAGTCCAGCGGTGTCCTTCTCGATCGGAAACAATCCTCGCGAGCCCGCCTGAAAGTGCATGTGGTCCGGTGCGGATGCGCCGCATTCCGGACCGTTATAGACGACGAAATATCCAGCGAGGGCCGCGGCAATGTCGAGCATATTCCCGAACTGGTTCGCGATGCGCTGGAAGCCGTGTGCTCGGTGAGCGATCGTCAGGTGATGATCCACGATTGGAAACGGATTGCAGTAGATCGTGAAGTTCTCATCGAACTGCAGACCCTCTTCCTCCGAAGGCAGATTCCCCGCACATAGGAAGCAGGGGCGTTTCGCAACCGACTCCCGGTCGACCGACGCCGTTGTGCTACCCATACGATGGGGAATGTGACGGATGAAGATGTCGAACCAATCGATCCGTACCGGCCGTGTCTTCGCCCGCGCAAGGCCTTCAACGCCTTTCGCGAGCTGCGGCCATGCCCGCGCCTGCCGTTTGAACAGTTCTTCTATTTCGTGGATCATCGCCGCATTCGAGCGTGAAGCTCGATAGTTCGAAGCCAGTCCTTGTACAGATCGTATCGATTCGCAACCTCGAGCGGCAGGGCGCTGTCGCTATTGCCTTCCCAACGGCGGCAAAGATAAACGGACTCATAGATCCGGCCGATCTCATAATCACGGCTGATGCGCAACGCTACGGCGTAATCCTCGCCATAGCTGACATTGGGAAATCCTATGCGGCGCAGAACCGCCGTATTGAATGCGCGCGGCGCGCCAAGACCATTGACACGGAGTGCATTGTTTCTTCCGTTCTCGCGACTCCACTCGCGATGGTCGATTAGGCCGGGCGGAAGTTCTTTCAAGGAAAAGTCGACCATCGTGTAGGAGCCTATAACCATCGCATAAGGTCCAGCTTCAAGTTCTGCAACAATCCGGCGAAGGACGCCGTCATTGATGTACAGGTCGTCGGAATCAAGTTGGATGGCGTATCGCCCGCAGTCCTTGGAGTAAATCGCCTCGTTCCAGCACCCGCCGATTCCAAGGTCCCGGCGTTGCGGAACGATGTGCTTAACCCGCGAATCGCCAATTCCGCGCAGGATTTCCGTCGTCCGATCCGTCGAATGGTTATCGACGACGATCACATTGAATTCGAAATCGGCGCTCTGGACGAGGGCGCTTTGAACGGCGTCGAGAATTGTCCGCTCGCGATTCCTAACCGGTATGACGACGCTGGCTTTTACGGGAAATGTTTCCGCCGTGGCAGGAACGTTCTCGAAGTGCGGCTGCAACCAGGCGCCGATTCGTTTGAGATGCGCCGTCGCGATGCGCTCCATTTCGATTTGGTAATCGCGATTGCGCGGATCCACATAATCGAATTGCTTTTGACCCGTCGGCCGCGCATCAATCATCGACGCGCTGTACAACGGTTCGGGAATCCGCACTATGGCGTGGTTTTCCGAAATCCTTAACCGCAGGTCGTATAGCCCTCCCCATTTCCAGGTGCTGTCGATTCCTGACTGACGCGCAGCCTGAACCGACACACCGACTACCGGGCCAAAGTCGAAACTGTCGCGGATGCTCCCGCTTTGATAGTCGATGCGAGGATGGCCTACTGCGTCGGCATAAGCCCAGCCGCCGCCGGTTTCACGTATGACCCGCGCCATTCGATCGAACATGCGCGGTCCTGGTTCGATGCTCGCACGCGGATCGCCGAGAAACAGAACATCGGAATCGGCAGCGTCGAGGAGTCGTTGAATACTTGCGGACGAGTAGTCCTTTGGATAGACGATGTTCACATTCCACCCCGGCGCGTTGTCTTAGCTGCTAACCGCGATGCGTCGCGTCGCCCCTTGCGGCCGCATGACAATGACGCCAGCCATCCGATTTGCCTTGAGGAACTCGCTTAATTCCTGTTCCACGACAAAGCCTCGGCTGCGCGACGCGTGACGCATGGAAACTTTTTTGCCATCGCGCACGATGATTCCAGCATGAAACACATCGAGATGCTTGCGTGTGGACGCAAAAAAAATCAGATCACCGCTTTGCAAATATCGTTCGAGCCGTGGCACTGCCGCCTTCGGTACACATCTCACGCGAGTCCGCTGTGCAGCGAGTCCGGGCACAACATTCAGCACGCGTTCCCTGGTGACTGTCGGGACAGCCGGCATTGAAACCGGCCTGATTATCCCTTCGCGTACATTGTTGCGAATCCAGAGCGTCATATAGTGATTCCGCCGTTCCCATTGAATGCGGCCTCCTTCATACCTAATCTTTCGCAGCCACTCGGTGAAGTCATCGACGTTGGACGCGCGGGCGAGCGCCACAATTGTTTCGATGTACGTGACACAGTCGAATCCATCGAGGGAAGCCGTGAACACTTCGACTGTGTCGGCCGATCCAATCAGCGGATTTGGTTTGTAAGGGTGTCCAAGGAAGTGGCGGGAAAGAACGTCAATTCGGCTACCGGCGCAGCGATCATACTTCGTTTCCGATAGAAGCTGCTCGACGCGCCGCCGGCTGAGACCTTGTGGTTGCGCGTGCTTCATCAGAATTTCATAACTTCACGGCGTTTGAGACCTACGCGGGGCCTGGCGGCTTAAGCAGCAGGGCGAATCCATCGGCATCATGAAAATCCGGTTTGTCGGCCGGATGGCGAAGCGCCCAGTACGAAAGCCCATCGCTCGCCTCGATTACCGCCGAGAGCCCGATACGTAGCGAAGCACGCGGGTGGATGGCAGACAGGCAATCGAGCCGGACAATGGTGTCCAGCTCAAGCCGACTGCCAGTAGAGCGCACGGCAATCTGCGGGCGCATCATTTCGTTCGCGACAGGACCGCCGTTGCGATAGCCGCTAAAGGCGTAAACGGCCCACTCCCCCGATGGCGCAAAGTTGAACTCGTGGTACGCCGGTTGCCCTTCCACCGCGATGAAGGCTTCGAAGCAGGTGTGGCGCCAGAGTTGTGTACCGATGCGCGACGCGCCCGGCGGACAGACCCGGATTCGGGGAATGTCTCCGTCGAGGCGGAAGGTCATCTGGAGTTCAGCGCCGGCCGAGCGGCGTACGAGCACTCCAATGGCGCGCACCGTCTCAGAGTGTGCCGACGCGTGGCACCTGAGGTCCATCCGGTGTTCGACGGTCATGACAGGCACGGTGGCCGCAGCGGGATTGCTCTCCGATCGGGATATCGAGTCAATCGTGTTCGTGTGCGGAAAGTCTGGCGACTGATGCTACGGCAGCAGCAGACAGCTTTTCCATCTCAGTTTCGGAAGTTGGGCTACGCTTCTCGGTCATAGACCTCGCGCCGCACACAGCACTCAGCTTCAGGTTGCCTGAATCTGCGCCATTGGCCCGCTAACGTCAAACATCCGCTCCGGTGCCTCAAACAGCTTGTCCTGGGGAACAGCGAGGCTGCTCGCATTTATCGAAGACATCGGCGAAAGGCGCGGTCGTCAACCGATCTGCCCCGCGAGCGCCTGCGTTTCCATGCCCGCGGATCAAATCTTGAAGCACCACAGCTGACCATTCTTGCGGATTTTCCTGGCGCGGCAATGATGATAGTTGAAGCAATCTGTTTACGTTGCAGGTTATAAGTCACAAGTCAGCGGGTCCAAGAGAATGACCATGGATTTTGGAATTGCGTTACCCTCGATGCTCGATTCGTGGAAGA